>CAYXBO010000056.1:0-7488 GCA_964463195.1 uncultured Christensenellaceae bacterium
GAGTGCTCGTTTCCGGTACGTTCAGAATGACCGGCGGTACTATTTACGGCAACTATGCTCAGATTGCCGGCGGCGGTGTGTTCGTTAACGGCAGGTTTGAAATGTCCGGCGGCGCAATTTTCGGCAACTCTGCGGGCATGTACGGCGGCGGTGTGTTCGTTTCCTATATAGAGTTGAGAGACGACGTAGACTGCTCTACGTTCATAATATCCGGAGCTCCGAAGATTTACGGAAATGATGAGGGCGGAAAAGTCAGTAACGTCAGGTTGAATGTGCTTAACTCTCCGCCGTTTTCGGCGGTGGAAAAAATCACCGTCGGTGAGCTCGAAGAAGGCGCGCAGATAGGAGTTACGCGGGACTACGCGGAGGCGTTCACCGAGGGTTACGGCGGGAATAATTCCGCGGCTCCTTATCGTTATTTCTTTGCAGACGACCCGAGCTTAGCTCCGAAGCTTTCGGCAAACGGTGAGGTTACGCTCACCGCGGCGGTTGCGACGGTTGCAATCGGAGATGGTGAAAGGAAGAGCTTCGCGACAATGGGCTACGCGTGGGAATACTCGAAGGCAAACGGAAGCTCCGCGCAGGAGGCGGAAATTACGCTGCTTTCTGATATTTCGGTTTCGGAAACCCTCGAGGTCGGTGGCGACGACGGTATTGTCCTTGACCTCAACGGCTTTACGCTTACCCGCGAATGAGTATTGGCGGAGCGCGCAAACGGCATAAAAGTCACCGGCGGCAGGCTTGAAATGACAGGCGGAACGCTGACCGCTCAAACCGACAACAGCCCGGCGGCAGCCGTAAGCGGAGTGTACGTTACCGGCGGTACGTTTAAGCTGTCCGGCGGAGAGATAAACGGATGCTCCTACGGCTTGGAGGTCGGCGTTAGCGGTACGTTTGAAATGACGGGCGGCAAGATAACCGGCATCATAAATATGGGCGTTTATTCCAGCGGTACGTTTACAATGACCGGCGGTGAGATAAGCGGCTGCACAACCGGAATTTGGCTTGACGACGGCACCTTTGAGCTGTCCGGCGCGCCGAAAATTTACGACAACTTCAACGACGTTCGCGTGATAGGAAACGTGAAAATCACCGTAACGGGCGCGCTTCGGGACGGCGCCGAAAAGGCGCAGATAGGTATCCGGCTTCCCAACGGTTATTCTGGAGCGTTCACCGAGGGCTACGGCTTATATAATAAGGTAGGCAATAAGGTTACGGAGCCGTACAACTATTTCTTCTCCGACGACCCGAGTTACGCGGTGGTTCTGACGGACAACGGAGAGGCGGAGCTCGTGCCTGCCGTGGCAACCGTCAAAGTCGGAACGCAGGACGTAGTAAAATTCGGCGACTTTATGAAAGCGTGGGAATACGCAAATGCAAACGGAAGCTCCGCGCAGGCGGCGGAAATTACATTGCTTTCGGATGTTTCGGTTTCAAAAACCGTAGCTGTGAGCTCCGGCAAGTCCGTAACCCTCGACTTAAACGGCCGTACGCTTACAAGAACGGGTAGAAACGGCAGGGTCATAACCGTAAACGGCACCTTCACCTTAAAGGACGGACAAGACGGCGGAATGATAACCGGCGGATATGAGGGAGACTCCACCTCACAGTGTGGCGGAGTGTACGTCAGCGGCACGTTTATAATGGAAAGCGGCAAAATATACGGAAATTCTGCGTTTTCTGGCAGCGGCGGCGTGTACGTTGAAGGCGGCGGCAGGTTTAAAATGACCGGCGGAACGATAAGCGGGAACTCAACGGGTACCGGCACCTGCGGCGGGGTGTACGTTGAAGACGGCGGAGCGTTTGAAATAGAGGGTACGCCGAATATTACCGGCAATATGAAGTATACAAGCCAATATAACGTTTATTTTGCCGGCAGTGATGGTAAATTTACCGTAACAGGCGAGCTTCAGGACGGAGCAAAAATAGGAATTTGCCGTAACAGGGTGGTGACAACTGGTTACAGCGACCATAACTCCGACGCTCCGTATCTCTATTTCGTTCCCGACTATGCGGGTTACGCGGCGACTCTCGACGAAAACGGAGAAGTCCTTATCGCTCCCGCAGTTGCGACGGTCGGAACAGGCTCTGACGGCGGAGAAATAAGATTTGCTAATATAAACGAAGCCTTCGATTACGCCAACGACGAGGGCGGTGAAGCTTCACCCGCAACCGTTACCTTGCTCCGGAACGTTCAGACCTCAATGCCTGTCTCCGTAAGCTCCGAAAGCGTTATTACCCTCGACCTGAACGGCAAAACGCTTACAAAGAACGACGACGAGAATTACGAGAATCTTTTCATGTACGTATTCGGTAAATTTACTCTCGACGACTCGGCGGACGGCGGAAAAATCGTCTGCACCGTGAACGAGGACAACGGAGCGTTTCTCCCAACCGGCGTTGTGGTAACGGACGGCGGCGAGTTTGAAATGAACGGCGGCGCAATAATCGGCGGCGGTTTCGGCGTACTGATTAATGATGCAAGCTTCAGAATGATTTACGGCGAGATAAGCGGCAACGCTTATTACGGCGTCGGTGTGAACGGCGGAAGCTTCGAAATGCTGGACGGTACCGTTGAAAACAACGGTTGCGGAGTTTGGGTAGTCGACGGTGAGTTCCGTATTTCGGGAGCGCCCGTCGTTTCGGGCAACACCGAGATGAACGTTGAGCTCTACGACGCGATAATTACAGTTACCGGTACTTTGACAGAGAATGCGGAAATAGGCGTTTACGCAACGGGTACGGTCGTTACCGGCTTTACGCAGGACGAAAAGCCCGAGAAGTTCTTCTTCTCCGACAATCCCGACTACAGTTGTATTTACTTAAGCGATAAGGAAAAGGGAGATGTCGTTATCGACGCCCACTCCGAAGCTTACGACGAGGCGGTTCCGCCCACCTGTACCGAGGACGGTCTGACGGAGGGCAGTCACTGTTCCGTCTGCGGAAACGTTCTCGAAGAGCAGCAAACCGACCCCTCAACGGGTCACGCGTGGGGCGAATGGGAGGTTCACAGAACGTCCTGCTCCGTTGAAGGCTACAGAATACACACCTGCGCCAACGACCCCGAACACGTCGAGAGGGAGGAAATCCCTGCGACGGAACACAGCTACGCGGCAGATTTTACCGTAGACACTCCGGCAACCTGCACCGCCGAAGGAAGCAAGTCCCGCCACTGCGAGAACTGCGACGACAGAACGGACGTGACGGTTATTCCCGCAACGGGTCACGCATGGGGCGAGTGGACTACTACGAAAGAGCCTACGTGTACCGAAGCAGGAGAGAAGACGCGCGTATGCGGAAACGACGGGAAACACGTGGAGACGGAGCCGATAGCCGCAGCGGGTCACGCGTGGGGAGAATGGACTACCACGAAAGAGCCGACCTGCACCGAAGCGGGAGAGAGAACCCGCGTATGCGGAAACGACGGGAAACACGTGGAGACGGAACCGATAGCCGCAACAAATCACGACTTCGGCGAGTGGACTGTTACCAAAGCGGCGACCTACGACGAAGAGGGCGAGGAACGGAGAGTCTGTAAAAACGACGGCTCACACGTGGAAAAGAGGGCGATTCCCAAGCTTACCAAGCCTTCGGAAAATCCGCCCGACAATCCGCCGGATAACCCGCCGGAAGACAACAAGCCCGCAGACAACAAGCCCGCAGACAACAAGCCGGCGGACGGCACGGAAAAAACTGACTGGTTCGATTTTACCGTTCTTGCCGTCATTCTCGCAATAATAATTCTTTCAGAGGTCGCTTATCTCGTCATTCGGGCGGTTCGTAAGCGCAACCGTAAGAAATAAGGAGGTGCGGCGATGAAAACTCTTTGTATCGTTTTAGGCGCTATTGCAGGAATTCTTGCCGTAGTTATCATAATAACAATAGTTTCGGACCTGAAGAAGAGGAAGGAAGCGCCCGCTGCCTTCGCAGGCTACGGTAACCGTCCGCAGCCCGTGCCTTTTACGCCGCGGACTCCTTTTGCGCCGACGGGAGCTCCGCCGCGCGGGATGCCGGTCAATCCGGTCAATCCCGCCATGCCGCAAATGCCTTTTATGCCCCAGACTCCTTTTACGCCCACCGGAGCGCAACCCGTCAGACGACCGGTCAATCCCGCCATGCCGGATATACTTCCCGCTCGTAACGGTTACGTCAATCCCGCCATGCCGGACATGCCGCCGAGACCGCGCAGAATTCAAAACACGACCGAAAACGGAGAGGACGGTTTCTCCGGACGGTAAGCCGTTACGGCTGTTGACTTTTTTGTACCGCGTTAGTTATAATATTAGCCGGTTAAGTATAATAATTAACCAAGGAAGAGCACTATGAAACACAGTTCAGATAATTATATCGCTTTTAACAGCTTTTGCCGCAAGAGGCTTTCCGGAGCGCTTTTGGCAGTCCTTCTTATCGCGGCTTTCCTTTGTTGCCTGTCAGTCGGGCTCATAAGCTCGGACGCCGCGTCCGCCGATTCGGCAAGCGCCGATATAACCACCGTTAAAGCCGGTGTTTTCGCCTTCGACGGGTATCATATTAAAAACGACGACGGCACTCTTACCGGCTACGGTATCGAATTTCTGAGCCTCGTCGCAAAGTATTCGCACCTGAATTTCCAATTGGTCGGTTACGATAAGAACTGGAACGACATGAAGCCCATGCTCGATAACCGCGAAATCGACGTCGTTACCTCCGCCAGCAGAATTGAGGGCGAAGACGCAAAATACGCCTATTCCCTCCCGATGGGCAGGAAAAAAACCGTTCTTTCCATAAAGCTCGGCAATACCAGCCGCCGCAGAGGGGAATATGCGACTTACGACGGCATGGTGGTCGGGTATCTTAAGAGCGCTTCTCAGATTAACAGTCTGGCGGATTTTGCGGAAGGGAAGTTTACTTATACCGCAAAGGGCTACGACGACGCCGCGGAGCTCGCAAGCGCCTTGCAGGCAGGCGTTGCAAACGGCGGTATCGACGCAATTATCACCAGCGACCTCAGAAAAGCTTCCAATGAAAAAACTCTCGATATTATCGAGGATTCGGATTTTTACGCTATAGTCAGAAAGGAAGATACCGCGCTTCTCGCGGAGATAAATTACGCCATCGAGCAAATGGATATCAACGAGGGCGACTGGCAGAACGAGCTGTTCTATAAGTATTACGGCACCGATTATTCCTCGGAGCAGCAGAACTTTAACGACCGCGAGCAGGAATATATAAATAAGGTTAAGGCGGGAGAGAAAACCATTCAGGTCACAGCCTACGGCGACAGAGCGCCTTATTCCTATACCGAAGACGGCGTTCTGAAGGGTATTCTTCCCGACTATTTCGCCGAAGTCATGAAGCTTGCGGGGCTCGCCGACCACTACACGCTCGTTGCGCCGACGGATAAGGATAATTACAACAGCCTCGTTCTCAACCATTCCGTAAACGTCGTTTTAGACAGCCTCGGTTCCGACGCCGCAAAGGAAAACGCTTCCTTCCGCGGCATAAATACCGAAAGCTATATCACCGTCAGAATAGCGAGAGTTACCATGCGGGATAAGATAAACGCCGAAATTCGTACCGTCGCCGTTTCCGATTCCCAAGGAAAAGACCTCATCGACAGAAGACTTCTCGACGGCTTCGACGTGAAAACCTACGAAAGCGGTGACGAAGCGCTTCGCGCAGTTCAGAACGGCGAAGCCGACGTTGCTTACGTCTTTGCTTATACCGCTCAGCTCTTCGTCAACCGCGATAAAACCGATTCGCTGACCTACAGCATTTTCAACGGCATGAACACCAGATTCAGCATGCACGTCAGCGACGCTACCGACCACGAGCTCATTACCATTTTAAACAAATGCATTAAGCAAATGTCGGACGACAGCGCCAACCAAATCGCGCTGAAGTATATCGCCAATATCGACACTTCCGTAAGCTTCGGGGAGTATCTCAAGGAGCATCCCGAGGTCATTATAGCTATCTGCTTCGTCGTGGCTCTCATTATCTGCATCATCGTCGCCCTCTATCTCAGGGGTCGGTGGAGTAAGAAAATGCTGCAGTCCACAGAGCTGTCTAACAAGAAAATGAGCGAGCAGCTCTCCATAGTCGAAGCGTTAAGCCGCGACTATACCAACGTTTTCTCCGTCAACGAGGAGGAGGCTTCCGCTAGGATAATCAAGCTCGAAGGGTACGTTCCTGCCGGAATGAAGAGAGATTCCGTCGAGGAATACGATTATCACGCCATTCTCGACCAGTACGTGGAAAGCCGCGTTCACCCCGAGGACAGAGAGGAGCTCGCAGCGGCTCTTGCCCTCGATAACGTAAGGGAAAAGCTTAAAACTGAAGAGGAATTTCAGGGAAGCTACCGCATTCTGGTCAACGGGACTATCCACCATTTCCAGTTTATGTGCCTCAAAATCGAGGACAGAAACCGCGACCACGGCGACTTTATACTGGTCGGTTTCCGCAACGTAGACGAGGTTATCAAAAAGGAACAGGAACAGAAATTCGTTCTTTCGGAGGCGCTAGCACAGGCGCAATACGCCAACAAGGCAAAAACCACCTTCCTGAACAATATGTCCCACGATATCCGTACGCCCATGAACGCCATCATCGGCTTCACCTCTTTGGCGGTTACCCATATCGACAATAAGGAACAGATTAAGGATTACCTCGGAAAAATCATGACTTCCGGCAACCATCTCCTCAGCCTTATAAACGATGTTCTCGATATGAGCCGCATTGAAAGCGGTAAGGTCAAAATCGAGGAGAAGGAGACCAGTCTTCCGGAGGTTATGCACGACCTCAAAACCATCGTTCAGGCGGACGTTAAGTCCAAGCAGCTCGAATTCTATATCGATACTCTGGACGTTACCAACGAGACCATTATCTGCGATAAGCTCCGCTTAAATCAGGTGCTCCTCAATATCCTCAGCAACGCCATGAAATATACAAAGCCCGGCGGTATGGTCAGCGTGAGAGTTACCCAAACCGCAGAGGCGGACGACGACGGATATGCGGCTTACCAGTTCAGCGTCAAGGATACCGGTATCGGTATGAGCCCCGAATTCTTAAAGCACGTCTTCGAGCCCTTCGAGAGAGAGCAGACCGCGACAGTCAGCGGTATTCAGGGGACGGGCTTAGGACTCGCCATTACCAAAAATATCGTGGATATTATGGGTGGAACGATTACGGTTGAAAGCACGGTCGGTAAAGGCTCGGAATTTGTCGTTTCCTTCAAATTCCGCGTCGCAGATAAGCCCATGGAGGCTCCCAGACTGAAGGAGCTCGAAAACCTCCGCGCGCTCGTCGTCGACGACGACGTCAATACCTGCGTCAGCGTCAGCAAAATGCTTTCCGCAATAGGAATGAACCCCGACTGGACGACACTCGGCAAAGAAGCGGTCGTACGTACGCAGTTCGCGCTCGAGCAGAACGACCCCTACAGCGCCTACATTATCGACTGGCTGATGCCAGATATGAACGGTATCGAGCTCGTCCGCCGTATCCGCA
>CAYXBO010000057.1:0-7351 GCA_964463195.1 uncultured Christensenellaceae bacterium
CAAGCTTCAGCATATTTAACGCTCCAGTCTTGCCCTTATCGCGTCGAGGAACTGTTCGCTGTTGACGGCTTTGACTTTGACTTTTGAGCTCTCGAAAATTCCCGCAAGGTCCTTGGTCATTATTCCGTCCTCGCCTATCGTTGCAATAGCCGCTTTTTCGAGACGGTCTGCAAAATCTGACAATTCGGGGGTTCCGTCAAGCTCTCCTCTCTTTCTGAGCGCTCCCGTCCAGGCGAAAATCGTAGCCATGGAGTTGGTGGAGGTCTCCTCGCCCTTGAGATACTTGTAATAGTGGCGGGTAACCGTTCCGTGCGCCGCTTCGTACTCGTAGCAGCCGTCGGGAGATACGAGAACCGAGCTCATCATGGCAAGGCTTCCGAACGCCGTCGCGACCATATCCGACATGACGTCGCCGTCGTAGTTCTTAAGAGCCCAGATAAATCCGCCGGAAGAACGAACCACACGCGCTACCGCGTCGTCGATGAGCGTGTAGAAATATTCGATACCGGCTTTCTCGAAACGCTCTTTATATTCCGTTTCGTAAATTTCGTTGAAAATATCCTTGAAGCGGTGGTCGTAGATTTTGGAAATCGTGTCTTTAGTGGAGAACCACAAATCCTGTTTTCTGTCAAGAGCGTAGTTGAAGCAGCTTCTCGCAAAGCTCGATATGCTTTTATCCGTATTGTGAATTGCCTGAACTATGCCCTCTCCTTTAAAATCGAACACGGGAATTCGGGTTCCGTCTGCGAGAACGACTTCTGCTCTGCCGCCTTCGACTTTTGTTTCCACACCGGAATACACGTCGCCGTATGCGTGACGGGCAACGGTTATCGGCTTCTTCCAGCCGGGAATAAGCACCTTTACGCCGTCAATCACTATCGGCGAACGGAATACCGTGCCGTCCAGAGCGGCTCTTATGGTTCCGTTGGGGGATTTCCACATTTTAGTCAGGTTGTATTCCTTAACTCTCTCGGCGTTGGGAGTTATCGTCGCGCACTTTACGCCGACTCCGTACTTTTTGATGGCTTTTGCAGAAGCGAGCGTTACCGCGTCTGCCGTCGCCTCTCTGTTTTTAAGGGAAAGGTCGTAGTATTCGGATTTCAAATCGACGAAAGGAAGAATGAGTTTATCTTTAATCATCTTCCAAAGAACTCTGGTCATTTCGTCGCCGTCGAGTTCGACTATAGGGGTTTTCATTGCAATTTTATTCATTTCAGTTCTCCTTTTGATTGTCTGAAAAATGCTTTATTATTTCGTTTGCCATCATAAGTCCCGCAGTCCACGGAACGAATATTGCCGAAGCGGGCGAGTGTCTTCCGAACTCTTCGGAAACAACGGTGTGCTCCGCAATTTCAGTGCTGTAAACCGCAAGAACTCCCTCCGCAACGTTTCTTTTTACGGCTTCCCGTCTGACCGCTCTCGCAAGCGGACAAACCGCCGTTTTATTAAGCGGTGCGACCTTAAGCGCCGTCATATCTTTTTTGTTTCCGGTACCCATAGAGGATATAACCGGAATACCTAACTCCGTACAAGCCGTATATAGCCCGAGCTTTGCGGAAACGGTGTCTATACAGTCCGCAACAAAATCCGCGCCCGCGATTTCTTCCGTGCCGCCGGTGTAAAATCTGTCGTAAACCTTAACTCGGCAATCGGGATTTATCGCCCTTATCCGCTCGGAAAAAACCTCTGTTTTCTTGCGCCCTACGGTTTTTTCGGTGGCGATTATCTGTCGGTTTATATTGCTTTCCGAAACGATATCGTTATCGACGAGAACAAGCGTCCCGACTCCCGAACGGCATAACGCTTCAACGCACGCGCCCCCTACTCCGCCTAAGCCGAACACGGCTACCGTTTTCCCGTAAAGAACGTCGGACAGTCCGCCGTAAAGAGCGTCAAATCTGATAAAACGCTCCGACTTCGCGCTCACAGCTTTTCAGGCGAGGAATTTTTATAGGTTACGAATTTTACCGTATAACCGTTATCCTCAAACGGTTCACCCTCTTCGACAACGCTCCAATCGGGAGAGTTATCCAGATTTTCAAAAAATACTTCCGCGCCGCCGTCCGCGTCCACCTTGGTGACTATAACCGTATCGCAATAAGGAAGCAGCGAACGGTAAAGCATCGCGCCGCCGATAACGTAAACGTCGTCGGAATTAAAGTTTTTCAGAACCTCCGACAGTCCGCTAAGCGAATCGACGGAAATCATATCCTCTCTGGAAAACTTATCCGAGACCAAAACGTTCGTGCGGTTTCTGAGAGGCTGAGCGTTAGGAAGTGACAAAAGCGTGTTACCACCCATAACAACGGTTTTTCCGGTAGTCGTTTCTCTGAAATGCTTCATATCGGCGGGAAGGCTGAATAACAGGTCGTTATTTTTGCCGATACCCCAATTTTTATCTACAGCAACGATTTCTTTCATTATTCTGCCACCGGAATTTTTTTGCCGAGCACGTGGAAATTGTAATCCTTAAGCTCGAAATCTTCCACCCTGTAATCGTAAAAATCCGTAACCTTGCGTTTCTTCACGAGCTCCGGTGCGTCGAAAGGCTTCTTCGCGATAACCTCTTCGACGAGCGGTATATGCCTGTCGTAAATATGTGCGTCCGCTATAACGTGAACGAGTTCTCCGACCTCGAGTCCGGAGACCTCAGCCATCATGTGCATCAGAACGGAATACTGAACGACGTTCCAGTTGTTGGCAACGAGCATGTCCTGAGAACGTTGATTGAGAATGCCGTTTAAGGTTTTTCCAGTGACGTTGAAGGTCATGGAATACGCGCAGGGATAAAGATTCATTTCGTGAAGGTCTGCGAAATTGTAAATGTTAGTCAATATTCTTCTCGAGGTAGGATTGTTTTTCAAATCGAAAATAACTCTGTCGACCTGGTCGAACATTCCTTCTCTGTATTCGTGTTTTATTCCGAGCTGATAGCCGTAGGCTTTACCAATCGTTCCGTCCTCGCCGCCCCACTGGTCCCAGATATGGGAATTGAGGTCCGAAAGCCTGTTGGACTTTTTCTGCCAAATCCAAAGAAGCTCGTCGACAGCCGCGGAGAAATTGGTTTTTCTTAAAGTAACAACCGGAAACTCCTCCTTGAGATTGTATCTGTTTACGATACAGAACTTTTTGACGGTATGGGCAGGAGTTCCGTCCTCCCATTTCGGACGAACGGGATAGCCTTCGTCCGACGTGCCGTGCGCCAATATATCTTTAATGTTTGCAATAAAAATTTCGTCTGCTCTCGACACGGTGACCTCCGGATTTTGCGGAAACGCGTTCCGCATAAATATTTATTGTAGTATACAATATATAGCCGGCAAAGGTCAACAGATATTCTATATTTTGTGCCTGAAGCAGACGATTTATAAATTAAAGCTTTCCTCCTTTCCCTCCGCCGAAGCCGTCGGCGGCAAGGGACAGAACGGAGCTTTCAAAGCCGTATGAAAGTTTGAGTTTGTTATTTCTCTCGGCAACGCTCTCCTCTATTATCTCCTCTAGAAGCTCGTTGGGAGCGGTGTCGAAAAGATAAAGAGCGAGCGACCCAGGTACGGAATTTATTTCGTTGAAGAACACCTCGCCGTTTTCCACTATAAAGTCCATACGGACGATGCCCCTTAAATCCAATTCCGAATAAAGAGCCGCGGCGTATTTTCTTACGCTATCCCGCATGGTTTTGGTTATATTTGCGGGCACCTCTCTTTCCTGCGACGCCATACCCTTTGCGCCTCCTACGTACTTGTCCTCAAAGCTTAATATCTCCGACTGCCTAACGGGTTTTTCGATGTCGCCGAACACGATTTTTCCGCTGGATTTATACAGAGCGATATTCAGTTCGTAATCGACTTTCAAGGCGCGTTCGATTATAACTTCGTCGTCGAAGGTAAAAGCCGACTCCAAAGATTCATACAAGCTTTTTGTATCTTTAGCTACAGTTATGCCTATACTGCTGCCGAGATTTGCCGGTTTTACTATAACCTCTTCTCCCAGCTCTTCGGTGATTTTAGCTACAATTTTCGACTTATCCCGATAGTTTTCGCAGGTCAGAACCATATATTCCGCGGTGTTTACCGATAAGGATTCCGCAACGAGCTTTGCAGCGTGTTTTTTCATTGCAACCGACGAGCCGAACACTCCGCTGGAGGTATAGGCTACACCCTCGACGTCAAAAAGCCCCTGCAATCCGCCGTTCTCCCCGAAGCCTCCGTGGGCAGTTATAAGCGCACAATATATATCCCTGTATTTTCTTATCAGGCGTTTCCCCTTTATATACAGAGCGCCGTTTTTTACAAATACTTTTTTCAAGCCCTTTTCCGAAAAATTTACGTACGAAGATATGTCGGTAAGCTTTTTGCCTATAAACCAATCGTCGCCGCGCATATAAACCGGAATTACTTCGTAGTCCGTAGCTTTAAGATACAGCGCCGCCTGTACGCCTGTTATTACCGAAATATCGTGCTCCACGCTTTTTCCGCCGAAAATAACTATTACGGTTTTTCTTTCCATATTTTCCTCCTAATAATTGTCAGGTATATCGTTCTGAAAAAATACTATATCCCCTCGCTTCAGCATTCCGGAGAATATCTCCTGCGCCTTTTCGAGGTTCTTCGCAAAATACGTTTCTCCCCGCCCGCCGTTTGCAAAATAGCCGTCGGAGAGATACTTGGCGTTTATTCCGGTAAAAACCGTCACGTCCGAAGCTTTTGCCAAAGCCGCTCCTATTTCTCTGTTTGCGGCTTCCCTTTCCTTACCCATTTCCACTACGCCCTGCGCTATAACAATCTTTCTGCCCTTTGTCATCGAAAGAAGCTCGAGCGCCGCTTTCGCGCCGGCAACGTTGGAGTTGTAAGCGTCGTCTACGATTGTTATTCCCGCGGCGTTTCGGGTGACTTCCAGCCGGTGCGGAATTTGTTTCATTTCCGAAAAGCCCGCCTGAATTTCCCCGAAGCTCACCCCTAACTCTCTCGCAACCGCTATTGCCAAAGCGGCGTTCTGCGCAGTGAAAAGTCCGGCGATTGGCAAATACATTTTATGCTCTCCCGACTGGTCAACGTAAGTAAAGCCCGTGCCGAACACGGAGTATTCGGCGTCTTTGACGTATGCGTTTCCGCCTTTACCTACGGTTATTTTTTCGCCTCCGGTATTCATTCCGGCAACCTTTTCGTCCTCTCCGTTCAGTACCGCAAAAAGCGTGGCGCTGTTTGCCAGCTCCCCTTTTTCGGCGGCTATGTTTTCAAGGGAACCGAAGGTTTCCAGATGCTGAGGCAAAACGGCGGTAACGATACCGATATCCGGTCTGACGATTTCGCACAGTTCCTTTACGTCGCCGACGCGCCTTGCGCCCATTTCCGCAATAAAAATCCGTTCTCCGTTATATTTTGAAACAGTTCTGGCAATCCCTAAAGGCGTATTGAAATTCTTTTCGGTCGCAATAACCGAATACTTTTTGGAAAGCGCCGCGACAAGCATATTCTTTACGCTGGTTTTGCCGGCAGAGCCGGTTATTCCGATTTTCAGAATTCCCACCGAATTTGCGAAAAACCTTTTGGTTCTTTCGATATACTTCTGAGAATTCAGCCTTTCAAACGGACTTGTAACGGCAAGCGCCAGCATTTCCGCTATTATATGCGTTAGCGAAAACAACAACAGAAATTTCCCTATTGAGCTGTGAAAAATCCCAACCGAAATAAAAACCGCCGCGGTTATCGCAAAGTATACCGCAAGCAGACGCTGAAACCTTTTAGTGAATACGGGTTTCGTGCGCCTTCCGAACCAATCGGAAAACAGCTTTACGACAAGAAAGACGAATAAAACCGCCGCACCTATAATGCGAAGATTTCCGTTAATCAGTACGTACGCCGCGGAAGATACGCCGACAACTGCCGTTTCGGCAATAATCCCGATGCAGCTTTTACGGCTCGGTTTGTATTTGTAACCGTTCGACTGCATGAGCGTAAGCGGTCTTATTCCGAGAGCTGCGCTCAGCACCGTCGATAATGCGTATAAAATAAAGAATTCCGTCACGTTCTAAGAAAATATTTCAAAGCGTTCAGCACCGTATGGTGCGAAGAAAGATACATGAAGTGTCCCCCTTCAAGCACGGTCAATCCGCTGTTTTTTATCTTTTCTTTGAGAATTTCCGCCATATAAAGCGGCGTGTCCTTGTCGTCTTTTCCCCAGAGAATAAGCGTATCGGCGGAGATTTCGGGAAGGCACGGAGTAAGGTCTTCGTTTACGATATTTTTAAAGGTTTGCCGTTCGTTTTCGGACAGAGCGGCGTAATCCGAAGAACCATTCAGACCTTTAAAGCCCAATTTTACAAGGAATTTATGTGTGAAAACACGAAATTTGTAGCGAACGCCTCGGCGCGGCGGAACCCCTGCCGCGTCTATTAGAACCAATTTATCCACGCGTTCTTTGTATTCCGAGCCCAAAACGAGCGCAACCCGTCCGCCGAAGCTGTGTCCGACGAAGGTTGCTTTTTCTATTTTTTCTTCGTTGAGAATTTCAATTACCGCGTCCGCGTAATCACTTACGTACAGCGGTTCGGCTGCTGCCGGCGTGTCTCCGAAGCCGTAAAAGTCCAATAAGGTTACGTTATAAGACGAAGAAAGCGCGTCTGCGAGCGCCGCAAAAGATTTCTTAGAACCACCCCAACCGTGCAAAAAAACTACGTCCTTTTGCCCTCTGCCGTATCTTTTATAAGACAGCGTTGTTACTAAATCCTCAGCTCCATTATTTCGGCGCCCTCGCACCCGTCGTAATAGTCGGGACGCACCCCTAAAGAGGTAAATCCAATCTTTTCGTATAAGGCAACGGCGGGCTTATTGGAAACGCGAACTTCAAGCGTCACTACGGTCGCACCGCACTTCGCCGCGCATTTAAGCAACCGTTCCAACAGCATCGATGCGACGCCTTGCCTACGGGCAACGAGGGAAACCGCTACGTTCATAATATGAGCCTCGTCGAGGATTTGTGCAAAACCTGCAAAACCTATAATTACGCCGCCTGATTCGGCAACAAAATAATGCTTTGACGGGTCGGCAAGTTCTTCTTTATATAAGTTTTCCGACCACGGCGTCCCCAAAAGATACTCGTTATGGAGTGCGGCGATTTCGGTGCTGTCGGACACTTCCGCCCGTCTTATTTCAATCATTTTTTTCTTTTTCTCTTTCTGCGGAAGATTTCTTAATGTAAAACGGTTTTATTTCGAATCCGCTTTCGCCTTTTGCAATTTTCTCATCGGCGACTTTGATAAAAGCGACCAGAGTGTCTTCTCCTACAAAAACCACGTTTCCTAAAGAGGAAATTTCAGATTTTTCTGGAGTTTTAATAATGAAAGAAGGGATTC
>CAYXBO010000058.1:0-7347 GCA_964463195.1 uncultured Christensenellaceae bacterium
AGCCATAGGCAACCGCGCGTCTATATTTGAACCGCCCAAAACTCTGTGAGAATATACTTCCATAACGCATTCGGAAGAAGTCTGCGCCATCGCCATATCCGACGGCAATATTATTACGCACGCCGTAAAAGCAGAAAATACCGCCAGTATCAGCAACAACATTATTCTTTTTCCGACAAGTTTCTTATTACTTCCGAAATTATATCCATCCATTTTTCCGCTCCGTTGTCTCCGTTTGCTTTGAGAATTGTAGAATGACCGTCTTTTACGATAAGAAAACCGGTCGGTGTCATTGTTATGCCTCCGCCCAAAGAGCCTATAGGCGTTTCACTCCCCTCAAGACGGTTTTCCTTTTTTCTGATTTCCGCTCCGCCAGATACGAAGCCTATAGATATTTTAGTAAGCGGAATAACCGAAGTATTGTCCGCAACCGGAATTGCATCGCCGAAAACTACGTTGTCTTTGGCTAATGCCGTAAGGTTATCCAACGACCTCTCTATCATATCGCTTATATTTATTAAACTCATTTTCGCACCTCGGAAAATAGTATCAGCAAACCTGCGCGAATTATCATAAAAATATTGACGTTCATCGCGACGGACAGCTGAGCTTCGGCAAAATTCCTGTCTTGCAAAACTGTAAGATTTGTGCCGATTTCAGGACTTTTCCACTCTTGAGTATTATTTATTATCTCAAAAAGCATAATAATTGCGCCTTGTGTAACGGCAAAAGCCGCTGCGTCTCCCGTAGACCCCAAAGAGACAGACAAGTTGATTTTCGACGGCTTAAAAATGCCGTATAAATCCTTAATCGGTATCTTTTTCCTCTTGTCAGAATTCCGTTTTTTCAGCCGGAATTTATTATCGTTTATAAACAACTGTCCGTCCTCCACTCTTACCGATACCGAAAAATTGAACAGCCTACGCCCTATCGTAAGCCCGTTAAACAACTGTAGTCTTTTAAGAGCAACGAAGGTTTTATTCGTCACCCTTACCGGAGTTACTATTATTAAAGTCAAACTAAAAAAGACAATCAATACGTATACCGCTATCACGACGTTAGTATAAGAAAAGCCCGACGTTTATAGTCGGGCTAAGTACAAAATATTGTTAAAGAAAAAACTATTCGGTATCTGATGCGACTTCATCCGCAGAAAAATCCGCAATCTCCTCTCCTTCCAGAAAATCGGGAACGGAATCCGTTGCCTCCTCAAAGAATTCCTCATCCGGAATTCCAGCAGTATCTTTGGTACGGAAAAGATTTTCGTCCTGATTTTTATAGTATTTATCGAAGTTAGTACGAATTTTATCCAGCAATTCGTCATAATCGGGCAAATCTTCCAAAGAGCTCAATCCGAATTTGCGCAAAAATTCATCGGTCGTTCCGTACTGTATAGGTCTGCCTACGCTTTCGATTTTACGCCCAACCTCTTCAATAAGGTCGAATTTTGAAAGCATCGCGCAAGCATAATCCGGGCTCACGCCGTTTCTTATCAGCTCTATCTCGCCACGCGTTATAGGCTGTTTATACGCTATTATCGCCAAAACCTCCAAAAGCGTTTTAGAGAGCTGCTTCTCTTTTATCGGCGTAAGAATGTCGGCTAAGGTTTCACCGTATGCCGTATTACTCTGCATTTGCAGTTTTCCGTTATATTCTATAATTACGATACCGCGATTTCCACTATATTCGGCGCGAAGCTCCGAAATCGCCTTTTTTAATTGCTTTTCATTATAATCGCCGATAAAATGAGCAATTATATCCTTTTCGGATATTCCGTCGCCGGCAGCGAACAACAGCGCCTCAATCGTATTCTTTAACATTGGTTTCCTCCGCCTGAACCTCTTCGTCAGTATCGTTTATTCTAACGTAAATATCACCGTAAGCGGTCTTTTGCACCCCGTGAGCAATCTGTCTCTTAAAGAGCACCAAAATAGCCAAAAACGTGCTTACGACTTCCTCTTTAGACGACGCCTCGTCAAATAAACTGAAAAATCTGATTTCTATTTTTTCTTTGAGAAGCTTCGAGAGATACTCCACGCGTTCATCTACCGATACGGTTTCCTTATTGACCGTTTTGACCTTATTCTGCTCCTCGTACCTCTCGATTTTCTCGAGAATATTGGTAAACGCCGCAATCATCGCTTCAAGCTTAAAGTCGTTAATTACCACCCTATAATCCTTTTCCGTAAATTTAGGCTCGCGGTAAAATCTGAAGAGGGTCTCTCTTTCCCTTAGCTTCTCTGCGCCCTCCTGCAAAAGCGCATAGAGATTGGTGTGATACTCCTTATACATTTCCAAATCCATAATAACGTCGTCTTCTTCACTGTAATCGTCGTCATCCAATTTCGGAAGAAGCGCGGCAGATTTTATGCGGATAAGGCGAGTAGCCATTTCTATAAATTCCGCCTCGTAATCCGTATCCTTATGGCTCATATTAGCCACCAAATCGAGATACTGTTGCGTAATATTCGATATAAATATGTCTTTTATATCTATTTCCGCCCTGTTTATGAGCGTCAGTAACAAATCGAGTGGTCCGTCGAAATCCTTATTTTCCAGTCTGGACTGAATGTTCTCCAAATGGAAATTAACTTCTTCTTTTTGCAAAAAAAGGCTCATATAGCAGGACCTCCGACCGCCAGAAGAATAAGGCGCTGAATAAGACTTGAAAACAGACCGAAGATATTCAGGTACGGAACTCCCAAGCTGTCGCCGACCGTTCCGACAAGTATAATCACAAGCAGAACGTAAGCGCCGTAGCGATACATAAACTGAGAAAACTTATTTCCGTACGGCAAAAATTGATTTACAAAATTAAATCCGTCCAAAGGAAAGACCGGCAACAGGTTAAACATTGCCAGCATCATATTTATACTGATTCCGTACACCAAGAAATAGTAAGCAAACCATTTAAGAACTATAATAAACCCGCTTTCATAAACGTAACAATCCTTAATATATGGTCCGATGAGATATAAAATCAACAGCATAATACCGGCGTTAATAATATTTGTCAAAACACCGGCAAGAGAAACCAATATAATTCCCACTTTTCTGTTTTTGAAGTTGTTGGAGTTGATAGGAACCGGTTTAGCCCAACCGAATCCCACCAGCAAAAACATCAACAGCCCTATCAAGTCAAAATGCTTTGCAGGGTTTATAGAAAGTCTGCCGGCAAGCTTAGCTGTATCGTCGCCGCACCATTTTGCAACCAATCCGTGCGCGCATTCGTGCATAATTATCGCAGATAACGCCGTCAATATAAAACAAGCAGCGGCAATTATTTTTTCGGATATCTCGTTACCTGAGCGAATTAGCTGTAAAAAAAACATCGTTTACCTCTTTAAGAGTATAGCAAACGATGTCTTTTTAGTCAACAGATTGGCAATTCTACAGAATATATTATTTTCTTAATATTTGCCAGTTAGAAAGAGTTTTAAGAAGCGCGTCCCAATACGTGAGCTTGGCAATTTCGGTAAGAGACACAAGCTCTGTTTCTCCGAGAACGGTGCCGTTTTCATCGACAACTCGCAATATTCCAACCTTCTGCCCTATCGCAATCGGCGCAATCAATTTCTCTTCGATTTCCAATTCCACTTTCAACCCGTTGCGCTTATTCTTATCAAGCAACAGCTTTATTTCTTCCTTAGGTTCGACAGCAATCGCAGAGGATTTGCCGTTTTCAACTGCAATATTGTTCTCTATCGGCTTTTTCTCAACTACAGTCTGCACCGAATAATTTGCAAACGCGTCGTTAAACAATCCGGTAATTTCCTTAAATCTGGTCTTGCTGTCGGGTGAACCCAAAACCGTAGCAATCACTCTCATTCCGTTTCTTTTAGCTGTAGCCGATAAACAGAACATTGCCTCATTGGTAAAACCGGTCTTTCCTCCGTCGCAGTCCTTGTAAAATCTCACGAGCTTGTTAGTATTGACGAATTCCGTAATCCTGCCGTCAGGATGGTTGAAATTTTCCATATAAATTCTCGAAAACCCGTAATAACCGTCATGAGACAACAATTGCCGCATCATAATACTGACATCTCGCGCCGTACTGTACTGCTCTTTTTCATCGGGAAGTCCGGTACAGTTTGCAAATTTGGTATTGTTCATGCCGAGGTCTTTTGCCCGCTGATTCATCTGCTCCACGAAGCTTTCGACGCTGCCGGAAAGAAGTTCCGCCATTTGCACCGACGCATCGTTTGCGGAAACTACCGTTATGCCTTTAATGAGGTCGCTGACCGTATAAGTGTCACCGCTCTCCAAAAACATCTGCGAACCTCCCATCGAGGCGGCATTCGGGCTAATCTGAACCTGTTGGTCAAGAGTAATTCTTCCGCTGTCCACGGCTTCCCAGGAAAGCAGCAACGTCATAATTTTGACCATACTTGCAATCGGACGCTTTTCATCGGCGTTCTTTTCGGAAAGCACGGTTCCCGTATCGTATTCCATAACCAAGCTTCCGGCACATTCCGTCGCGGCGTTTGCTTTAGGTTGCGTAAAGAAAGCTGCCAGTCCGATTAAAATCATAACGGCGGCAGCAATGAAAGATACTGTTAAATACGCTATTTTCTTCATATTCCCCTCCAATTCGCACTTAGAATATGAAGAACTCAAGCTTTTATACTAAATCCTGGCAATCAGAACGATTATTACAGTCAATATTGAAATAACGAATAAATTAACCAATACCGCCTGCAAAATCATCCTGATAATCGGTCTTTTAAAATAACCGATATTTATAAACTGAGTTCGCTTGCATACGCAACCTGTTAACGACTGTATACGTGCGCACGTTATGAAATATGAAAGCGACAGAACTATAAATATAGGCAGAAAATAAAATACAAATACTATAATTCCGGCAATTCCATCACAAAACAGCGAAGCAATATAGCCTGCCGAATAGCTGTAAACTACGATTGTAACGCCTAAAAACGTTCCTATAGATATGTAAAACTGACAGGCTCCCAGAAACAGCAGCGAACCGAAAATCGCCAACAATAATAATGTTCTGACAAAAAAGGAAAATATGCCGTATTCCCCCGAAACAATCAGCACATATACGTTTGTCGAGTCGCAACCGCCGCCTATGGCTTTTCCGAAAGCCCATACAAACCCTAATATAACCGCAATGAGTAAAGCGTAAAAACACGCTCTATGCTCATCCGTCAATTGCTTAAATTCTGCAAGTAAGCGTTCAAAACGCATTTTTAACCGTATCAGCATAGTAAATTATATGCCGAATAAGGTCGAATATTATTGATTTTGCAACATCCAATCCACGTAAATTCCGTAACCCCTCGTTGCGTCGTTCAGAAACACGTGTGTTACAGCGCCGATTAGCTTTCCGTTCTGAACTATCGGAGAACCGCTCATTCCCTGAACAATCCCGCCGGCTCGTTCCAAAAGTCTTTCGTCGGTAACCTTTATTACCATGCTCTTTTCTCTCGGCGAAAATTGCTTTTCTGCTTTGACTATTTCTATCGAATACGCTTCGGGGACGCTTCCGTCAAGAGTGCTGTAAATATACGCTTCTCCGGTCATGACCTCGTCTTTATGCCCGATTTCAATGAGTTTTCTGCCAATCGGCTGAAAATCCTTCACGCCGAATAAGCCGCAGAAAATATTTTTTTCCACCTTTCCGACAATAGCGTCCTTTTTGGAAAACTTTCCGCTGAGCTCTCCGGCTTTGCCGGATTGCCCTTTTGTAACGCCTATAATTTCACAGTCGTACAAATCGCCAGTCTGAAAGGTATTGGGAGTAGAAACGCGAGGGTCGGCTATCTTATGCCCAACCGAACCGAAACGACCGTCCGGAAGAATATAAGTCATCGTCCCCACTCCCGCCATTTCGTTTTTGACTGCAATTCCGAGTTTTTTCGTATGCTGAACAATATCGTAAGCCGGTGTAACCGTTATATCAACGTAAGACAAACCTCTTTCTACTGTGAGCGTACATTGCAATTTTTCAGGTGTTAAAATTGCCGCCATTTCTTGAGCGGAAAATATTTCGATATCGTCAACCGCAGTAATAACGTCGCCAAGCAAAACGCCGGCGTCTTTAGCGGGATATGCAAGCCCGCTTTCCGTTTCCACGCCCAGATACTCCGAGACAACAACCCCGTCGCATTTTTGAACAACTCCTATAGGCTCCCCACCGAGATATACAGCAGATACCTCGGCTCCTGCAGCCGGAGACGACGCCGACAGCAAAAACCAAATCAATAAAAATATGCTTACTAAAATAGGAATAACTCTTTTACGCTTAAATAAATCCACTATTTCTTCCTCCGATATACGTCAGAAATAGTTTGAGTAAGCGTTTTTACGTTATTCAAAAACCGTTAAGAAAAGCTGTAAATATTAGGTAAAAACCACTATTATTTGATATAGTATTATTAAATTTTGCTTATTATAAAATACTAAAAAGCGGATTTTACGGCATCTGCCCAAGCCTTCAAATCTTTTGCATGCATGACGGACGCTTTACTGTCGTTAAATCCTCCGGTAAGTCTTATCAGCTCTATAATACGCTCTTCTTCGTCAAGCTTTTTCAGCCCGGTATGCGTCTTTACGTCGTCGCTCGTCTTCTCAATTAGATAATGAGTATCAGCCAGTGCGGCGATTTGCGCAAGATGCGTTACGACTATAACCTGCCGTTTTGCTGCGATGCAAGAAAGTCTTTCGCCAACTTTTTTGGCAACGTTACCGCTGATACCCGTATCGATTTCGTCAAATATAAGCGTGTCGATTGATTCTGCATCGGCAAGGATTGTTTTGAGTGCAAGCATGAACCTTGACAGTTCACCGCCGCTTGCGACTTTATTTAGAGGCTTGGGAGGTTCGCCTTTATTGGGCGACAACATAAACATCACCCTGTCAGCGCCGTCCGCCGTATAGTTTTCCACGTCTGAAATTTCGGACACTTCGGCTTCAAACTGCGCGTCCTTCATTCCGAGCTCCCTTATATGCGCAAGAATTTCAAAGGAGAACTTTTTAGCAGAGTCTGCTCTTTGCAAATGCAAATCCATCGCCGCCTTTTTCATTATATCAGTTAAAGTATTAAGCTGATTTTTCAGCTCCTCCAGACGAACCTCGGCATTGCACAATTTTTCATATTCTTTACGGGCATTCTCCAAATAGGCGTTTACCTCTTCCACAGTCGCTCCGTATTTTCTTTTTATATCGCGAATTACGCGGATGCGGCTTTCTGTTTTACCGAGCGTTTTTTCGTCGAATTCGTCGACATCAACCGAAGATTTAAGCGTTTCGGCAATATCCGTCAATTCTATTTTTACGCTGTCAAGACGTTCATGAAGCTGCGCAAATTCCTCTCCGTATTGC
>CAYXBO010000059.1:0-7320 GCA_964463195.1 uncultured Christensenellaceae bacterium
GACAAGCTCGGAAAGAGAATCGTCAATCCCGTGTATTTTGTAAACAAAGCCATAAAGGACGGCGACAGAGTGCTTTTCGAAGGACAGCTCGGAGCGATGAAGGATATCGACCTCGGAATTTATCCTTATGTTACTTCCTCCAATCCCCTTGCAGCCTATGCCGCAGTTTCGGCAGGTTTTCCGATTAGAGACATAACAGAAATCGTAGGCGTTATGAAAGCGTTTACTTCGGCTGTCGGCGACGGACCGTTCCCGACCGAAATGGAGAGTGAAGAAGCCAGTGCATTCCGTGGTGACGGCAACAAAGTCGACGACGAATTCGGCGCCAGAACCGGACGCGCAAGACGTCTCGGCTGGCTGGACCTTCCTATCGTAAAATACGCTGCAACCGTCAACGGATTTACCTCTATTGCCGTTTGTAAAATCGATAAGCTCGACACCATGGACGAAATTAAGGTTTGCGTCGGGTATAAGCTTAATGGTGAAAAAATCGATTATATGCCCACCTCGAGAAATCTTTATAAGGTAGAGCCCGAGTATATTACGGTGAAAGGGTGGAAGAGCGATACGACTAAAATCCGCCGCTATGAGGATTTGCCGGAGAAGGCAAAAGAGTATATCGAGCTTATAGAAAAGTATGCCGAAACTCCCGTCAAATATATCGGCGTAGGTCCCGCCCGCGAAGATTTGATTGTTAAGGAATAGACGTTTTTATTGTTATGTTGTTAAAAGTCGGGTTTTATAACCCGACTTTTTCATTGTATAAAGCGCAAATATTGTATCTATAGCTACAATATTTGCGCTCAAATTTTATATTATACGTGTTAAAAGATTTTTTGGAATTTAGCTATTGCTAAGTGTCACCGAATTGTGTTAATATATTATATATATTTCTATAAATAGCGCGCACCACGCATATATGCGTATGCGCCCGATGATTTGAATTGGAGAAAAAATAAATGAGAGAATACTATAACGACCTTAGGGTTTTTAATATAAATTGTTTAAGGAGATACGCCGCAGGTTTTCCTGCGCTTCAAGGCGCGACCGTGTCGCTTAACGGTAAGTGGGACTTTTTCTTTGCAAAAAATCCCAAACTGATTCCGCAAGGATATCAGGAGGTTGGGGCTCCGCTCACGGGGTTTACGACGATAAAAGTTCCTTCTGAATGGCAGATAGAGGGCTTCGACACACCGATATATACCAATTACGTTTATCCTAAAGCATTCGCTAAATTAAATTTGTTCGATAAAATCAATTTTTACACTTATCCGCATATTTATCCGTCGAAAAATCCCGTCGGATGCTATGCTACCGAGTTTGACGTAACGAAAGACGAAAGAAGGGTTTATCTGAATTTCGGAGGTATTAACGGCTGCGGATACGTATATATAAACGGGCAATTCGTAGGTTTATCCGAAGACAGCTTCGATATGCAGGAATACGACGTTACCGATTACGTTCACGACGGGAAAAATAAGCTTGCTGTGACGGTGTACCGTTATTCCACCGGTACGTATCTCGAAGACCAGGATATGTGGAGACTATCCGGTATATTCCGCGACGTAACGCTGGTTTATAAGCCCAAAACGGAGATTTTCGACTTCTTTGCGACAGCCGATTTCAACGACGATTTTACTTCCGCAATCTTTAAGAACGACATTTCTGTGCAGTCCTTCGACTATGCAAAAGACCTTGAAGTAAAAACCGTTCTAAGGGACGGAGACGGAAACGTCGTTGCGGAAGTCAGTAAGGTAATAAAGGAAATCGACGGTAGCAAAGAAAAGGTTGCAGTAGAAAATGTAGCTGTAGCTACGGAAATAAAAGAGCCCAAGCTTTGGTCCCATGAATACCCAAATCTTTATACCGTTGAGGTGCTTTTGATTGCAGACGGAAAAACAATCGATAAGAGGGTGTCGAATTTCGGTTTCAGAAAAATCGAGATTGCGCCGATGAAGGACGGCAAGGGTCCGTTTATTTTGCTTAACGGAAAACCGGTTAAGTTCTGCGGAGTGAACCGCCATGAGTTTCATCCCGAATACGGTCATGCCGTTCCTAAGGAGATTATCGAAGCGGATATCAAGCTTTGCAGAGAGAACAATATAACCGCAATCAGAAACAGCCATTATCCCAACTGCAAGGCGTTTTACGATTTGTGTGACAAATACGGCATTCTTGTTATGGCTGAGGCAAACCTCGAAAGTCACGGGCTTGCATCGTCAATTCCTGCCGGACGCAAAGCGTGGAAGGCGCCGTGCATTTACCGCGCGGAAAATATGGTCAACACACATAAAAACCATCCGTGTATCGTTAGCTGGTCGCTCGGAAACGAAGCGGGGTTCGGCGACAATTTCTTTGCTATGAGGGAAGCGATTCTAGCAATTGATAAAACCCGTTTCATTCACTACGAACCCGACCAGACTGGTAAATGCGGAGACGTATTGTCGGAAATGTATTCCTATCTCGAAAAAATGCCGGTTATAGGCGAAAACAAAGAGATGACGCACTGCCGCGCTCTCTGGTCTCCGTCCGGAACCAAATACACTCCGGAAATGTACCGTGATTTGCCGTTTATCGAGTGCGAGTATTCCCATTGTATGGGCAACAGCCTCGGTAATTTTGCGGATTACTGGGAGGTTTTCAAAAAGTACGACAGACTGTCCGGCGGCTTCATTTGGGATTTCGCCGACCAGGCAATCAAAAGAGTTTCCGAAGACGGAAAGGATATGTGGCTTTACGGCGGCGATTTCGGCGACAAACCTAACGCCGGTCGTTTTGCCTTCAACGGTATAGTCCGCGGCGACAGAAAACCCAACCCCGCGCTTTTTGAAGTCAGAAAGGCGCACCAGCAGGTTGATTTCACTTTGGACGGAGACAGAATTCATATCAGAAACAGATATCTGTTTACGCCGCTTTCAGATTTCGATTTGAAAATTTCTCTGAGCGCCGAAGGCGAGGCGTTTTATGAGGAAACCGTACCGGTCGAGGTTCTCCCGAGAGATACCGGCAGTATAGAGCTGCCGAATGCGGAATATCCGGAAGGCAAGGAAATTACCGCCGAAGTCAGACTTCTGACTAAAAAGGATAGCCTGTACGCGCCGAAAGGGCACGTTGCCGCTTACGAGCAATTCGTGCTGAGAGAGTACGATTTCAGACTGCCCGAATTAAGCGGCGGCATGACCTATATCGACGACGGCGACGCGGAGCTCATCGTTAAAAACGACGACGGCTCCTTCAGCGTCAAAATCGACAGAAAGAACGGTTATATCATGAGTATCGGAAGAGACGGAAGAGAAGTCCTGAAAGCTCCGATAAGACCTAATTTCGACCGTGCGACAATCGACAACGACTCCTTCCCGCAAATCGAAATTCCGATTGTGCAGTGGTTTGTGGGTGTAAAGCGTTTCAGAAAGGCTATGAAAACCTTGAAGGTCAAGCGTATAGAAGCACACGCCAAGGACGGCGTAGTCGCAGTCGATATAAGCTGGAAGATGCGTCATCTCAAAAATCTTAAAACCACTTACTATATCGGTGTGGACGGAATAGAGCTTTCCATGACGGTTACCCCGTCCAGATACGACCTGCCGCGATACGGCTTTACCTTTGCTTTGAGAGAGGGCGTAGACGGAGTGGAGTTCTACGGAAAAGGTCCGCACGAGAATTACTGCGACAGAGCTACCGGCGCTATGCTCGGTAAATACAGTGGAAACGCCGAAGATTTCATTCACGAGTATTACGTTCCGCAGGAAAACGGCAACCATACCGGAGTGCGCTATGCGAAAATCGGCGACAGCCGCGGAGTGGAGCTGTATGCACTCGACAAACCGTTTGAAATGTCGGTGCATCCCTTTACCGTCGAGATGCTCAACGAAGCGCGCCATTTGCACGAGCTCGACAGGCTCGACTTCCTGACTGTCAACGTCGACGGCAAGCAACGCGGCGTCGGCGGCGACGGGTGCGCTGTCGGTAATATGGCTAAACCGCAATACAAAATCCTTCCGAAAGAGGTTCACAAACTGAGCGTCAGACTAAAATTCTGAGTTTAACTGTAGTTTTGGTCTGTTCCGTCGGTAGGATAGATAGCGTCTTTATTTAAGACCTATTCGTTTGTATTATGAATTGAAACAGAAAGAATATATACTTGCGCCGTAGGTCGGTTTTCCGATAAGAAAGGGAAATAGGCTGCGGTTATATACAAAAGTTGAATAGGTGAGAAAATAAAGGAGGGCGCAAAATGCTTGGACTAGTTTTGGAAGGCGGCGGAGCCAAAGGAGCGTATCACGCGGGTGCGGTCAAAGCGCTTTTTGAAAACGGCTATAAATTCGACGGTGTAATGGGTACCTCTATCGGCGCGTTAAACGGCGTTATGATTGCCCAAAATGAATTTGAAGAGTGCTACAATCTGTGGTACAACATCAATCCGTCGCAGATACTCGACTTAAACGACAATGAGATGGAAAAGTATTTGGAAAAGCGAATGGACTCGAGCTCGTACAAATACTTTTGGACCTTAATCAAAAACACACTCAAAAACAGAGGGCTCTCTGTCGATAAGATAGTAACGCTTCTGAAAGATAAAATCGACGAGGATAAACTCCGTTCTTCGGGAATAGATTTCGGTTTGATTACCGTAAATATGACGGACGGGTTTGAACCTCTCGAGGTGTTCGTTGAAGAAATTCCGTACGGAATGGTTGCCGAATATATAATGGCAAGCGCATATTATCCCGCATTCCGAAACGACCAGATAAACGGCAAAAGGTATATGGACGGCGGGACCTACGACAATATGCCTATAAACCCGCTGATAAGACGCGGTTACGACCATATTATCGCCATAAGAACGAAGAGCTACATGCCTCACCAAAAAGTCGTTGACGAGACAGTAAAAGTGGAGTATATCGTTCCTTCCGAGGATTTGGGCGACACTTTGGCGTTTTCTCATAAGATTGCGAGAAAGAATTTACAGCTCGGATACTACGATGCTTTGAGATTTATCCACAAATATGCCGGTCGCCACTATTACGTTATTAACGAAGGGGATAATAAAGCCCTCGAATGGTATCTTTCGACCATGTCTCCGGAGGTTATAGAAAAGGCTCGCGAGGTATTTAAGCTGAGAAAGGACGTAACAGCAGAAGAGCTTATGAAAACCTTTCTCAACCGACTCAGCCACTTTTTCAAAATTTCTACGGAGGCGTCGGATTTTGAACGTATAGTCATCGGTATGGAATTCTTTGCAAGGAAATACCGTTTGGAGAAATTCCGCATATATACGTTTGAAGAATTTTTGACGGAAATCATTAAGGCGCACAAGCCCGAAAGAGAGCGTCAGAGCGATTTCCGCAAAATGATAAGTAAATTCTTCGACAGTAAGGTGGAATTCGTTTTCAACGTTTACCTTGACGATATGGCGTTAAAGCTAGAGCAGGAGAATTCGGAAACGGATGTTGCCGAAGACACCGTCAATGAGGATACCGAAACGGACTGAAACGGTAGCGCGTCTTAAACTGCAATAACCTGTTTTACATTTTAAGCAGAGCGTTTTATACCGAATGCGCTGCTTATGATTGGAGAATAATAGAGTATATGACTAAAATTTTATTGTTGGATTCAAGCAGTTTGATATACAGAGCCTATTACGCTATGTCTCAGGCAAATCTTACCGACGGCAACGGCAACCCGACAGGCGCGTTGTTCGGTTTTTGCAATATGCTTTTAAAGCTAATAGACGACGTAGAACCTACTCACATTGCGGCGGCGTTCGATATGAAAGCTCCGACTTTCAGAAAGAAGGAATTCGACGGTTATAAAGCAACACGTAAGCCTATGCCTGACGACCTGGTAGCCCAGCTTCCCGGTTTGAGAAAATTGCTTACTGCAATGAATATCAAAATTTTGGAGAAAGAGGGGTATGAGGCAGACGATATAATCGGAACGATTGCCCATAGATTCGATTTAGACACGGTTATCGTTTCGGGAGACAAAGACTGTTTGCAGCTAATAGACGACAATACCGTAGTTTACAATACTAAAAGAGGAGTTACCGATATAATCAGATACGACGCGGAAACTCTTCTTGATGAAATGGGGTTTACTCCCGCGCAGATAATAGATTATAAGGCTCTTGCCGGGGACAAGTCCGATAATATTCCGGGTTGCCCTGGAATCGGCGAAACAACTGCGAAAAAATTGATTGCCGAGTTCGGCTCGGTTGAAAATCTTCTGAATAACGTTCATAGCGTTAAAGGCTCGACTGGCGCGAAGCTTATGGAAAATACCGATATGGTCAAGCTGTCGTACCGCCTCGCAACAATCTGTACGGAAGCGCCGATAGATTGCACCTTGAGCGATATCGCTTTCTCGGGTTTCGGAGCGGAAACGGCAGACGTAATGAAGGAATTTGCCTTCAATAAGCTTTTGCCGAGGGTTGCCAAAAGAATAGACGGCGGAACAAGCGAGTTCGGAAAAGAAACCAATTACGATAATTTCTGCGTAAATTTAGATTCCGACGTAAAAAAAGTCGTCGTCGATTTCGACAGTATGAAGCCGATTGTCAAGTCTTTGAAACCGTCGGACAGCATCGCTTTGTATTACGGAGAGCATATCCATTTTTCGATTGACGGCAAGACAGAATACGTCGTCGAAATTGCTCACACGCTTTTCGATTTGCTGGGTTCGTCAGACCCGTCGAAGGAATTGTCTCTTATTCTCGAGTGTAAGGCTCAAAAAATCTTTTTCGGCGCGAAGAAGCTGATGAGTACGTTGAAAAAAGAGTTCGATTTGGAGGTTAAAGACGGTTTTCAAGACGTTCAGCTCATGGTTTATCTCGTCAATCCTTCTATAAATAACGAATATATAAATGTTATAATGTCGGATAAGGCTACGGATTTAGAGCTGTACGCCTGTTCTGTCTGGAAAGCCGCCGAGGATATAAAATCCATGCTCGATGAGCTGAAGCTTACCGACCTTTACAATAACGTGGAGCTTCCGCTTATAAGGGTTCTTTTCGATATGGAGAACGCGGGCTTCAGAGTCGATATTGGAATGATTGACGAATTACACGATAAGTATTCCAAAGAGCTGTCGGAAATAGTCTCCGGCATCTACCGCGAAGCAGAAGTTGAGTTTAATCTTAACAGTACGAAGCAGCTGGGGGAAATACTGTACGGCAAACTCGGATTAAAGACGAGGAAGAAGACTTCCAGAGGCTTTTCCGTAACGGCGGAGGTTTTGGAAACTCTCGACCATCCTATTATTCCTCTGATATTGCGTTACCGCCGTATTCAGAAACTGCTATCCACCTATATTGACGGAATG
>CAYXBO010000060.1:0-7318 GCA_964463195.1 uncultured Christensenellaceae bacterium
GTCGGTGAAGTTGATACCGGTCAGGTAAACGGTACCTTTGGTGTGCGTGGAGCTGCTGTAGGCGTCGCCCGAACCGAAGGACAGCTGAAGTCCCACTCTGTTGGCGTCGAGGAAGTTGCCCTTTTCGTCTTTGACGTTGGCAAGGACGGCTCCGCTGATATAGAACACGTATTCCGTCCACTTGCCGTCGGTGTTTACCGTAGTGAAGGAGGAAACGGAATTGATTGCCTCCTTATCGCTTGCGGTGTTGCGGAGAATGAGCGCAAGGGTCAGCGCGTCGCCGACGGAAATCCCTTCGGTTTTAACCATAACTCCCAAGCGGTAGAATTTGTTGGCGTAAATTTCGGCAAGCTTTGCGTATCCGGCTTCGGTAGCGTCGTTCAGTGTTAAGGTGGAAGCGGTGAATGCGTTGTGCTTTAAAACGAGCATTCCGTAATTATAAGCTTTGTTGTCGCTTCCGACGACCGAGGTAAATCCGGGATACTCGCCGAATTTCACGTCGTAGCCCGCCGCATCCCAGGCTTCCTTATTTTCCATATATTTAATAAAGCCCGCGGTAGCCGCGCCGTTGGTGTTGTTGATGCCATCGAGGTATTCAAAGGTGTAACCGTCAGAAGACTCGCCCGAGGTAAACTCGGTGAAGCTTTCTCCGGCGTTTAACTTCGTCATGCCGTAAATATCGTATCCGGAGCCCTCTCCGATATCGATTGTCGACAGCGTTATAAACTCCTTATTTTTGGACTCGACGGACAACGCGTCGAACACGGTATCCGTTGCCGAAGCGCCTTCTAAAATATTGATACCGTCGAAGATTGCGCCGCCCTTCTGAAGCACGGGGTACTCGTCGTTTGCAGAACCCTCGCCGAGCCAGAACTCGATGCCGATATTTCTGGAGGACAGCGTGTTGGCCGCCACCTTGAAGGTGATTTCCTGCCACGCGCCGAGAGCGGTCACCCATTTGCCCTGAGCGTCGATATAGGGAAGCGCGACGTCTGTTTTGAGGTTGTAGGTGGTCGTTTCGTTTGCGGTGTCCTCGGTGTAGAAGAAGTTTCTGTCGAAGCTTGCGACGTCGTTTTCGCCGAAGAGCTTGGAGGTGTCGAGCGTTCTCGACTGAGTGCCGTAGTTGGAATACGCACTGCCCGCAAACGTTACGCCGGTAAGCTTGATTTTTGCGGTTACGTCCTCGGAGATGAATTTGTTGAGCGCTTCGATATTCGCGTCAACCTGCTCTTCGGAAAGTCCGGTCGTCGCAACGTTAGGAAGCTCGAGCGCCTTATAGAGATAAACGTAGGTGGTTATGGTGTAATACTTCCCTGCTTCCGCAGTCATCTTGCTGTTGGAACGGAAGCCGAGACCGGAATAGTTCTTGTTGTAGATTGCAAGAACTCTCGTATTGTTGTCCTGCTGCGCTATCTGTCCGCTGCCCGCCCCGCCGGTAAACGCGACGTATGAATTGTTGTCGTACCTGGCGGTTTTGTTCGTCTCGTCTAAAGTGTAGAAGTCTTCCCAGTTGGGAGCCGCCCACTCGGAGGTGTTGATTTTGGCGTAGGTGTCTACGAAGCCGCCTTCCGCGCTGTAGGAGTAAATTTTGGAGAGGTCGAAAATGCCGTCCGGATAATAGTAGCTGTTGGTGTAGGTGGTCGGATAGTCCGCGGACAGTCCGGATTTACCCATGATGCGGGTGTATTTATAAGGGGTACCCACCTTAGCGGAATAATAGGCTCTCGTGGACGACGCCGACGAGGAGGTGGTGTAGCTGGAATACGCGGTATTGTACTCGAAATTCGCGTCGTCGAAGTATTTCGCGCTGAATTTGTGCACCGTACCCTCTTCGACGTAGCTTACGTTGTTGCCGTTTCCGGAAATTTCCGCAGCGTTATATTCGTCGGCGGTTACCTCTTCGAGGATAACGTTATCGAAAAGCATAACGCCCGAGGTAAGTCTTAAGTTGGTTTCTCCGCCGTTTACGTAGTTTGCGCTGTGACCGAGCCAGAGCTGAACGTTAAAGGTCGCGTCCGCATCCTCTCTGCCTTCGAGGTAGATGTTTACGGTATCCCATTCCCCTTCGGTGTTTATAGCTTCGATTGAGTTGTAAACGCCTCCGGTTACGAAAACGTAAGCGCCCTTTCCGTCGGGTGCGGACTCTGCGCGGCTCATCTTCGTCCCGTCGGACTTCATAACGAAGGTTGCGACGTCAATGCTTAAGCGGTATTTCTTCCCCTTCTCTATCGTCGCGGAAGAGGAAAGATAGTAAGCGGAGCCCACGTTAGAGGTATAAGCGACAACCGCAGCCATCGTGTCCTGCAGCTCCTCGCTGCCGCTCTTTTTGGGAGAGTTGGGAGCAATGCCCGGCCAGGTGAGGTTTTCGGCAATGGTTCCGTGACCCGCATTCCAGTTGTCTTCCGTCATGTCGATTGCGCCGAAACGGACGCTCGATACGGCAGTCTGTCCCTTGGTCGGGGTCCAGTTGTCAACGGTAGTTTTGAGATAGTTCTTTCCGGTCGTGTTATACGACGAATAGAACGTACCGTTTTTTACGCTCTGCTCATAAGTCACGCTCGGCTTCTCGTTTTCGTCGTCGCCGTCCCCGTTGAGGTTGGGGTCGGTACACGCGACGGTCGCCATGAGCGACATGATGAGAATGAGAACTAACAGTACAATGTAAATTCCGCGTTGCTTTTTCATTTTTACTCCTGTTTCCGAGAGCGGAACCTCCGCCCCGTATTGTTTCTTGTAACGGTCTTACGCATACGCGCACACGAGCGCGCCGCATAGACAGTTAAAATATTAACATATTCGGCAATCTATATCAACCAATTTATGGGAAAAGTTTGTGAGGATTGGGAAAAATTTTGCATCCTGAACGACGTAAGCTAAATCGCAACGCGATTGATTTACCTTTTTTCAGAAAAACTACACCACGTAAAGTCTGCTGTTTGAAAGTGAAACGCAGACGCTCTTGTTCTGCGTAAACAGCAGAACCGTCAATTCGGGATGGTCTTTATTGAGAAAATCTCTCAGCTTGGTAAAATAGGGCTTCGAGAGGCCGTGGAAGGTTTCTTCGAGAAGCGCGAGCTTGGGTTTTCTCGACAAAACGTAGCATAACGCCGCGATTTTCAATTCTTCCTCGGGCATATCGCAGCATTTCATGCGGCGGAATTCCTTCGTCAGCCCGAATTCTTCCATAAGCGCGACAAGCTGCTTTTCGTCCTTTTTCAAGCCGAAATGGGCAAAAATATTCTTTTCGGAGCGGCGGATTTCGTCCACGGTCAGATTGACGGACATAATCTCCGTGCCGAGCATTTTTTTGTATTCCTCGCGGGTAACCGACGATATAACCCTGCCGTCGAAACGGATTTCACCGGTATGTATATGCACGCTTGACGCCGTGGAATGGTATAAAAGCCGTTCTATCATAGTGAGGTTCTGGCGGAAGGAACGGATAACGGTCACCCTGCCCCTTCTCACGGACAGCGACGGAATGTGCAGAACGTATTTCCTTTCATCGGTATCGAACAGGGAAATCTCCTTTATTTCCAGCACGTTTTCGGGGTTGAACGTCTCGTATTTCTTTTCAAAAAAGCCGAGGTAGCTGCCGTTTTCGTCCTTGGTCATCGGGAAGAGGCGGTTGCGCTCTTCCATAAGCTGCTTGAAGGTCTCCTCGAGGGTCTGAGCCTTTTCCTTTTCGGCGGAAACCTCTATCATCGCGGAGTCTATTTTGTCGGAAATCTCCTTTTGCTGGCGGTCGCTTTCAGCCATTATCTGCAACTCTTTCTCGAGCGCCTTGTTGCTTATTTCCCTCAGCTCGTTGTCGTGAATTTCTTCCTCGAGGCTGTTAAGCGTATTCATGAGCGTCTGCTGATAAACCGCCACCTGCTCCGACTCGTACTGCTTTAATTCTTCCTCTTTTTTGGCAAAAACCAGAGTTTGCGCCGCAAGAGCGCGGATATAGTTTTCTTCCTCTTCCTTCTGAGCGTTCTTGAGCTCCTTTATCACGGCGTAAATGCGCGCCTCTTCGTCCTTTAACTTTTCGAGAAGCTTTTTATGCCGCTTTTCAAACGACGGGTCGGAAGCGGCGGAAAGAGAGGTGCCCGCCGTCCACCAAAACGGCAGTTCTCCTTTGGAAATAACGCTCCATACGTCTCTTGCGTAGGGAGAATTTTTCCTGTCTTTGGTATCTTCCGCATTCTGCGGGGTAACGACTTGTTCCATTATTGAAATGATACCATATCCGGTGCGCCGTTTCAACAACTTTCGCTATTTATTTTTACCTTTTTTTGCGAGAAATCGCCGCTATGATTTCGTCGACTATGAGTTTTGCGTTGAGCCGTCCGCCGCTTTTTTCCGGCGCGGGCTCCATGAGAAGCAGCTCCAGCCGCTCGGTAAGAGTTTCCGAGCTGAGCTCTCCTTGCGGAAGAATTCTTACAAGCCCCCTCTTCCCGTAGGACAGGGCGTTATCCTCCTGGTCTCCCCTCGAAACGCCCTTAGGAAGTGGAACGGCAAGCGTTCTCTTTCCGAGAGCGGCAAGCTCCGCAAGAGTATTGGCGCCCGCTCTCGAAACCACCGCGTCGGCTACCGCGAAAACGTCCGCAATAGCGTCGGTGTAAGATATCTGATGATACCCCGTCATTCTCTTTTCTGGGTCGAAGCCTTTGCCGGAAACGTGGATAATTTCGTATTTTTCAGTTAGATTTCCGAGAGCACCCCAAACCGCGCGATTGAGAGCTTCACTCCCCTGACTTCCGCCGACTACGGCTATAACGGGTTTATTGGCAAGCCCGAAGGTCTGCCTCGCCCTGTCGGCGTTTCCATGGAAAATTTCCTCCCTTAATGGGGTGCCTATAACCACGTCGACGCCCTTCGTCTCCGGAAACGACCCTATAACCGTCGCCGCAAACCCAGAAGCCACGCGGTTTGCAAGCCCTAAGGTCATGTCGCTTTCGTGAACTATTACGGGTATCCCGAGAGCTTTCGCCGCATACGCCGCAGGAAGGCTGCAATATCCGCCTTTTACGAACAGCGCGTCGGGGCGTTCGGACTTGAAAATCTCCTTCGCTTCGGAAATTCCTCTGGACAATGAAAAGGGAATTTTGAAATTGTCAAGCAGGTTTTTACGGGAAAACGGCGCGGTTTTCACTGCAAAAAACGGAATTTTCGCCGCGGATACAATCTTCCTGTCAAGCTCCCCTTCGGAGCCTATGAAAATAATTCTGTCAAAATGCTCGTTAAGGTACGGAATAAGCGCCAGCGCCGGCACGATATGTCCGCCCGTTCCTCCTCCGGTCAATGCTATTGTTGCCATAGTTATATAATATTGTCAGACTGTACGGAATTATGCGGGAAAGTCGTGCTGATGCACGAGGTAAATCACTCACTCCGTTCGTGGGTAAATTCACTTCGCTTCGCTCGTGAGGTAATTTCACTCGCCTTCGGCTCGCGGTTGTGGATACTTTAATTATATTCTTAACCGCACTTTAGTGCGATTTACCCAAGCCGCAAGGCTTGATTTACCCACGGCGCATGCCGTGATTTACCTCGCCCTTCGGGCGAATTTACCCAAGCCGCAACGCTTGATTTATCCACGGTGCCAGCCGTGATTTATCAAACAAAAAAACCGTCGCTCCCGCGACGGCTTTTTCTTGCTTACGGCGCGTCTGCTTCCGCTTCGTCCGCGCCCTTCTCTTTTTTCTCGTCTGCCGCGTCCATACGGTTTTTTATAGCGGTTATCTTTTCCTCGATATCCGCTACGATTTCCAGACTTGCGGCAAGCTTTGAGATTGTCTCCTGATACTTGCCTTCTCTGGTTTTACTGTCTTTCAGCTGAACGAAAAACAGGAACACGAACAGCACCGCCCAAATCCCCGTTTGGGTTGCCATTTCCAATATAGCTTCCATTTAATTTCCTCCCGTTATCCGAAAATTTTGTTTTTCAGTTTGGAATAGTACAGTCCGAGGAGAGGCTTTAATGTGTTCTCGCTCTTTTCCATGAGCTCTCTTGCGAGGTCGTTCGGAAGACTTCCGTAAAACGCCTCCGCCTCGTCGTATCTTTCCTGCATTTCCGCGGCTTTTTTGCCCGAATAGCCGTATTTCGCTTCAAAAATCGCGTCCTGCCTGTCCTGCGCGAGCTGTCGCTTTTCGTACGCGGCGCGCATTTCGTCTTCGGTCTGCTGCCGCTCTATTCGGTAAGCCGCTTCCTTTTTGGCGATTTCGGCGTTATAGCTGTTTACCGCCTGAAGCTCCTTCTGAAGCTCGCTTTTTAAAGCGGAAATCTTTTTCTCAACGTCCGCAGCGTATGAAAGACGGTATTCTTTAAGAGCGTTCTGCCTTCCAGTTTCGGCGAGCTCGATTTCCTGCCTTATGCGCTCCGCCGCGGCTTCGTGCTCGGATTTTAAAACGCTCATCGCGTTGCCGAATTCCCTCTGAAGCTCGCTTTCCCCTGCCGTTCTTATGCTGCTGTCCGCAAGCCCGCGGTCGATGGAGCCGTTCTTCAAAGCCTCCTCCGCCGCCGCAAATTTGTCGCCGAGCGCCTCCGCGTCCCCCTCGAACTTCGCCGCCTTGTCCCGAAGCTTTTCCTCCAGACTTTCGGTCTTTTCCCTAGCCTTCAGATTTGCCGCGTCCACTTTGGCGTTGTACGCGCCGGAAAGTGCGGACTCCGCAGTCTCCCTCAGCTCTTCGTCGGTTTTGGGAAGGAAGGTTTTCTTCTGTAGCCCTAAGCTTTCGGGAATGGAATCGTAGTCCGGTTCGGGAAGCTTAGTCGCTTCGCGGTATTTTTCCTCCATGCTCTGAAGCTTTTTGATAAGCCCTCGCTCCGCCGCAAGGTCGTTTGAGGTTACGGGCGTGCTGCCCGTTCCGCCCGAAAGCTTATTCCATATGCGTTTGATACTGTTCTCGAAACGCTTTATTTCACTCATTATGTCTGCCATTTTTCCTCCTTATGCGCCTGCCGTCAACAGGTCGAGTTTTTCTTCTATACGGGCGAGACGCGCACTGAGAATGCTCAATTCTTCGGCAGTTTCCGCAAGCTTTAAATATATTTCGTTATAGCCCATCCTTGTACCTCCTTGAAAACTCCACTTCCAATTGAAATCCGTTTATCTCCACCTTGCTGGACAGCGCTCCGGGGGATACGTCCAGTAAGAATTCCAGAGACATTTCGTCGAAAATGCGGTTGACGTATATACTCTGCCACTTTTCCGAGCCGGTGATTTCGTAACGGTATTCCGAGCCGTCCATAACGAGGTTCAGGGTCATATCGTACTTCGAAGATTTTTACCCATGACGGTGCATAACAACTCATTGAGTTTTTCCAGGCTCCAAA
>CAYXBO010000061.1:0-7178 GCA_964463195.1 uncultured Christensenellaceae bacterium
GGAAAGAATTATTTTAACATATGAAAAAGGGCTATCCTCTGCATTTATCAGGCACGTTTTCGACTGCGCCTTCGCAGGAAGGAACCCGACGGACAGAAAAGAGAGCTATTCCGTGGCAAGAATATCGGGACTCATTTGCGGAATAATGAACGAATGGGTAAAAGGAAAAATGACGGATAGTCCGGAATACGTAGCCTCTTTCTTGCATCCGGACAACGCCTATAAGCCTGTGAATAACTGAAAAAGTTGCGGTTGCGAGGGTCTGCCCGCTCTTCTACAGTTTATAGGTGCCGTCGTCTACGAACTCTACCGAAACGTGAGAAATCTCACCGGTTTTTTCACTTTCTATAATAAAACTCCAATCGTGCATATCGCACGTTGATATCCCTGATTCCGGCGAGCGGCGCCCTATCGTAACGGCGGCTTCCGTTCCGTTGAATTCCGGACTTTTCACCGAAAGCTTATAGGAGCCGCTACACTCTTCCTTGTGAATAATTATCAAAAACGATTGCCCGAAATAGCTTGCATCATACGAGTTCAATTTCCTCATATAGCTTTTGTATCTTCCGTTACTTTCGATTCCGTTACAGCAATTTTCAATAAAATCGTTATATATTTCATTTACTTCCGCGCGGTAAGCTGCAAACTCTTCGTAGGAATTAAAAATTCCCGTCGACATTCGCGTTCCCATAGGAAACGACGTCTGTTCACTATACCCCGTAATTCCGCCACCGTCGTATGCATACGCTTTAAAACCGCCGTCGCTACCGGTAGCTTTCTCCAAAGCGAAGGAAAAACTGCCGCCGCAGGTTTCGCCGTCAGATTCGATTATTACGTAAACGGTTTTATCGCCGGTAAAAGCTTCGGTTCTGCCGGTAGCAACTCCGTACGCTCCGATTTTGAATAAGTCCAGCTTTTCGCCGTTAAAGTCGTAGTAAGCTTTTATATTCCCTTCTCTAAGCGCCGCTTCGTAGGTAATAAACGCTTCGCCGTCGCCTTTATTCTGAAATTTCATTACGTACATACCCTTGAAGCTGTCAAACGAAACCGACGCATTGTTTGAAGTGTGTTTCCGTATCATCAGCTTAGAACTGTAATTGCTTGAATATCGGGTTCCGCAAGCAGACAACGTAAAACACAAAATCAGCGTCAAGACTGCCATGATTACGCCTGCAAACTTTTTCATAATACTCCCTCAAAATTATTATTTATTGCTCTTTTTAAGCAAAAATATTATAACATACAAGATATTGTTTTCAACTGTTTTTATTTTACCGATTTATAAAATCTATTGATAATATCAATGAAATCATAAGTTAAAAAATCATAAACCTGCAATTCCAATTGCCGCGGAATACCATAATACGCTTCGGCTATAGCTCCCGCAATTGCGGCAATAGTGTCCGCATCTCCGCCGATTGACACAGCCGTTCTTATAGCGTCTTCATAAGAATCCGAAACCAAGAAGCAATAGATTGCTTGCGGAACAGAACCTTGACATGTTTCGTCAAAAGTATAATTTGTTACTAAATCGTTATAATCAAAGTCTAATTTATAATAATTGTTCTCAATATATTGTTTAATTTTATCTTTTGTTGTCCCTTGCAATGCCAGCCAGATACATACGGCAACAGCTTCCGCCCCTTTAATACCGTCCGGGTGATTATGAGTAACTATAGTCACTGCCCTTGTCAAGCTTTTTACTTCGTCTATTGATTTTGCAAAATACGGTACCGGACTGATTCTCATTGCGCTACCGTTGCCAAAGGAGTTATATGGTTTGCTATCGGAAGACATAAGCCAATTGCTAAACATTGCACCATAGCCAATAAACGGATATTTTCTGCCAAAATATTTCATATTTGCTATTGCCGATTGACTTAAATCAGAATAATCGCCGTTACAGTCAAGCAATGTCTTCCCTATTGCAACTGTCATGACGGTATCATCGGTAAACCTACTACCTTTAATAAAATAACCGAGAGTTATTCTGCCGTCTTTCCTAAAATTCTCATTATTTTCAAACAGCTCAAAATCTTTTGTTTTTATAGGCTTAAACTCAAATCTAGAGCCGACTATATCTCCGATTATGGCACCGAGCATAAACCCTCCTTAAACTATGAAAACCTCTTTGTCCTGCAAGACTGTAATGTTTCCCGAAGATATAATATCTTTCAGCAATTCGGGCTTTTCGCTATGAATAGGTATAACTGTTTTTGCTTCCGTAATTTCACAAATGCTTTTAATTTCCTCAACGCTTGCGTGTCCGCTCGTATGTAAATTTATCACACGGCAACCGCAGCGTTTCGCATTATTTACAAAGCTATACTTATACTCGTCAAAGGCTGGGTGCGATTTATCCAAATAGCCATTCCACATAGAATAAACCAGCAAACTGTTCGGGAATGCTTCGATAGCCTTCCGTGTAACGTAGTTAGTTCTTCCGAGAAAGAAAAAACCGCAATCGTTCATAATTTTATGTAAATTTTGCCCGTAAGAATAAACCTTTTGTCTACCGAAATTATAAAATGACGAAGTGGAATTTCGAGTAACGATATTCAGAATTTCGGACTGAAAACCATCTTCACATACTATAAACGGCTTCTTATTTCGTATAGCTGCATTATAAAACTCTGCAATCGTATCTATATTTGTAGAACTGCAAAGTGCAAAAACGTATTTGTTTTCATTCAAAAGCTTATCGGCTTGCCTGCCTAGCTCATGTTCGGTCATAACCTTTTCGTCAATACGGGAAAGCATTGTGCCTTCCGTAATAAGCACGTCAATATTTTTGCAATACTTTTTGAAAACATCAGGCATTTTACTGCCCCTTGCGCCGTGCATACGAAAATCACCCGTGTGCAAAATTCTTTTACCTTCCGCTTCGATAAGCAACATATAAGCGTCAAAAGCAGAATGGTCTACCGTATATGGCGTAACTTTTATATCTCCGAAATAAAGCGGTTTTCCGACGGCAAATTCCTTAAAACTATTTACCTTTTCGGGATTGCCTTTATTCAATTTGTTTTTTAACACGCCTTGAACTACGCCGTAAATCTGCTTTGCAACTTTGCCCATATATATCGGAATACCCGGCAATACGCTTTCAAACATTCCCACGTGGTCGCCGTGATAATGAGTGATAAGTACAGCGTTGCAATCCGGAGTTCCCTTTGTTACTCCGTCTATTCCGAACGGTTGTTGAGCTTTATAATCAACGGATGGCAAATCCTCACCCATATCGATTATTATTCTTGCGTTCGCCGTTTTTACTTCCATAACGCAACCGCCTATCTGATGAGTTCCGCGATAAATCTTTATTTGCATAAGCTTTTCCAGATTTCGTCCGTTGACGGTCTTTCACTTTGTTTGAACCAAACAACGTTATTCATTTTTATAGCCGAGTTAATTGTGTTAATGCTATATAAGTTATTCACGGACAGTTTGAGCGGCGTTTCATAAACAAGCAATTTGGCAGGCTGAACAAGCTTTGTCGGCGAAGGATATTCCGTACCGAAAAGCTCGTTGACAATTGCAATGTAATTTTTATATTGCTCGATAATAACTTTTTCTTGTTCTGCAATTGCCTCCGTATATATGTTCACTTGGCGGATTACTTCGGGAACAAATCCGCATTTAACGTTCACCCTACTGTCGGAAAACACCTTCCCCTCAACAAACATTATTTCGCCTAGCGGCACATTATAAAGCACCAAATCACACTTTTTACCGCCGCCGATTGTGCCGTTTAAATTAACTTCAATATCAAGGACAACGGTATCGTAACGACGAGCTTTTCCGTATGTATAACGATATAAATTATTTAATAATCGTCGTTCTTTACTATTTCCTTCCGTATCTGTATACTTATTTTCATTTTGCTTTTTTGCCGCTTCGTAATCGCTTAATCCAACAGTCTCAAAATCGTATTTTATAAATGCGGCGTCTCTTGTAAATCTGCCGTTTGCAAACTTATATAAGCACCCGCCCTCATAATAGAAGTAAATCTGATTTTTTCTGACGGCAGGAAAAACCGAGCCCGATATAATATCTCTTTTCAACAAATTAAAGAGTTCGATATTCTTCTCATTCTTCAAAGCAGCTATTTGTTTTTCATCTAAACAACGTATAAAACTCATATCCTATCCTATTTATATTTTGTCTTTATTGCTTTCGATAAATTCTCTCGAGTAAACCTTCGGTTGGTCCGAATTTCTTAAGATTTCCCAGAAGCGGAGCGCGGCTTTCAATTTATTGGGATATCTGCTGTTTTCGTCGTCAGCGCAGAAGTCCTTCAGAAATTGATTCCATTGGCAGCTCGACTTGTCGTACACGGCGTACGTCCTTTTGCCTAGCTTGACGTCAAGTAAATCTCCCAAGGTAAACGCCGTATCCTCGTTTTCTTTTACGGCTCTGACGGTCGCTACCGTATCTGCGGTAAATTTAAAGTTTTTATCTCCGGTTACCTCAATGAAGAAATCTCTGAACCGTTGCCCGAAGGTAAATCCGCACTCAATAAGCCCAGTCCCGAGAGTCAATTCGGTTGTCGTAGACTTTATCGTCTTCTTCGGCTTGTGCCTTACCGTCTCGCCGTCAAAGTAACGTTTGATTATACCGTTTAACTCGCTTTTTCCGCCGACGTATTCCAACTGCAAGCTCTTGCATATTGCCCGCAGCTCGTCTAAATACCAATAGTATTTTGTAAATTCGTCGTAAGATTTAATATCTTCAAAGCGCGGTCTTTTCATATGAATATTATAGCATAGAATTACTGCTATTCGTTTGTCATTTTTCTTTCATATGCTATAGAATACATATGCTATGGTAGTATCAATCGTAATTTGTTCTATAACCTGTATCGCTATGATACTGAGCATACTCTTTTTCCCGAAAATAAAAATCGGCAGGATTTCCGTTGATACATATTGGATTGTCACTCTTATCGGCGCGGTAATACTTCTTGCGTGCGGCGAAGCGAGCCTTGAAACGGTCGGAAACGCACTGATTTCCGACACTGCTATAAACCCCGTAAAAATACTGGTGCTGTTTTTATCGATGACGGTGCTGTCGATATTTCTCGACGAGCTCGGATTTTTCCGTTACCTTGCGGGAGTGGTTCTGAAAAGAGCCAGAACCCGCCAGACGAAGCTGTTTTTATATTTATACCTCACCGTTTCGGTGCTGACGGTTTTTACCTCGAACGACGTAATCATTCTCTCGTTTACTCCGTTTATATGCTATTTTGCAAAAAACGCCAAAATAAACCCCACTCCCTACCTCGCCGCCGAATTCGTAGCCGCCAACACCTGGAGCATGGCACTAATTATCGGCAACCCTACCAATATCTATCTCGCAACCGCTTACGGCATAGACTTTTTGCAATACCTCAAAATAAGTATAGTTCCGACGGTCGCTTCGGGGATAGTTGCCTTTCTTGCTCTTTACTTGCTGTTCAGAAAAAAACTTGCCGAGCCGATAGAGGACGAAGCAGAACCCACCGTTATAGAGGACAAACTCTCGCTGTGGGTGGGAATAGTTCACCTTGCCGTTTGCACCGTGCTTCTCGCAATAGGCTCGTACATAAATCTCGAAATGTGGATTGTTTCCCTTTGCGCCGTCGGCAGTCTGTTTTTAATTTCGGGAATAATCTCTATAGTCAGACGGCAAAAGCCCGCGGCAATGCTCGGCTGTATAAAACGAACGCCCTATCAGTTGATTCCGTTCGTACTGTCCATGTTCGTGCTTATAGTCGTTCTTAACGAACAGGAAGTGACCGCCGCAATAGGGAGCTTATTCGGCGACAGCCTCCCCATTCTGAAATACGGAACTTCTTCCTTTCTCTCGGCAAATCTTATCAATAACATACCGATGAGCGTGCTGTTTTCCTCTATAATCCAATCGACAGGAGGAACGGCGGGAATAGCCGCTGTTTTCGCAACCATAATCGGCTCCAACCTCGGCGCGCTGTTCACCCCGATAGGTGCGCTTGCGGGAATTATGTGGAGCAACATTCTGAACAAGCACGGAGTAAAGTTCTACTATATCGACTTCCTGAAAATCGGAGTCGCTGTCGCTGTACCAACCCTCGTTGCCGCGCTCGGAACACTGCGCTTAATGCTTATGGCTATGGGAATGTAAGCGATTTAACAAGCACTATGATAGTGAATAGTGAAAAGTGAAAAATTTAGGATACAATAAAAACAAAAGACAAAAGACACGAACGGAAGCGATAAAATCGCGGGTTCGTGTCTTTATCTTCGTCTTTTTGGTACTTTTTCTGCGGTCAGAAAAAGTACACTATCCAAATTTACGGTCTCAAGCCCATTCCGCCCTCGAGGGTCAGGGTTTCGCCTGACATATATTTGAAGTCGGGGGAGGCGAGCTGAACGCATACCCTTCCTATTTCCTGCTCCGAGTCGCCGTAGTGTCCCATCGGAGGCATTTTGACGTTGGCGGCAAAGGCTTCGGGGTTGTACGCCTTCCACTGCTCGAGCTGGGAGGTCCATGCAAGGGGGCAGATAACGTTGACGTTTATGCCGTCCTTTCCCCACTCCGTAGCCGCGACGCGGGTTAAGCCGCGAATTCCTTCTTTTGCCGCGGCGTAAGCGCACTGTCCGTAGTTGCCGAACAGTCCCGCGCCCGAGGCGAAGTTGATTACCGTCCCTTTGGTTTCGCGGAGATAGGGATAGCAGGCTTTCATATAATAGAACGCCGAATACAGTCCGGAATAAAGCGCGAGGTCGAACTGCTCCGTGGTATGCTCGGCAAGTGTAACTCCCGACGCCGAAGCCTGCGCGTTGTTTATCAGAACGTCTATACGCCCGAAGGCTTCTACGGTTTTGTCGATAACCTTCTTAACCGTCGCTTCGTTGTCGTTTCCGGAGCTTATGTCCGCAACGACCGTCAGAACCTTTACGCCGTACAGGAGTTCCAATTCCTCTTTGGCTTCGAGAAGCTTCTGCTCGTTGCGCCCTGTGATAACGAGGTTTGCGCCCTCTTTTGCGTACGCCACGGCGATGCCGTAGCCGATGGAGCCCGCTCTGCCGTCCTGAAGCGGTTTTGCTCTGCCGCCACCGGTAATAATTGCCGTTTTACCTTCTAAAAAGCCCATTTTATACCTCTCCGGAATTTATTTCGTTAGGTAAATTTTACAGTTAAATTCTTTCCTTGTCAATGGC
>CAYXBO010000062.1:0-7024 GCA_964463195.1 uncultured Christensenellaceae bacterium
TATTAATATTCGCAAAACGCTTGACTCATTCCTACCTCGCGTTATAATAAAAATGTAAAGTCGTATTCATACGACATAATATTTTGGAGGAATTGATATGGAAAAGACAAGAGCAATAAAAGACAAGCGTTACGAGGACAAGCACAAAGCAGAAAGAAAGGCTAAGTGTATGGTATGGGGAACGAGTGTACCGAGAGAGAAAGCCGAGAGAATAAATGAATTTTTAAAGAGATACGGCTACACAAAGGTACAGCTAATAGAAGAAGGATATAAAGCGCTCATTGAGCAGGCGGCAGAACATGACACCGACCTTGCGAAGATAATGGACGGATATGATGATTTTTTCAGTTGGGAGCTTGAAAAATTCGAGAAAGACAAACAAAATAAATAGCTCCCGTTTATCTTTTCGCAAAAGGAGGAACATGCGATGGAAAGAGAACATAGTATTCAAAGCTATAAGGACGCGGAGTAATTCCTAGTTATCGTCTGAATAAGGATACTTGGTTACTAATCAAACAACTAATAATCAAAATAAAGATAAAGAGAATTTTAATGCGTTTATCAATATGATGGCGCAACTAATTCAGAAGTACGGGCAAAGCGTATTGAATGATACAGTAATCGAAACGGAGGAAGCCAATGAACAGAGAGGGTAAAAGATGTTTTCTGTATTCAAGGGTAAGTACCGAAATGCAAGTAGAGGGGTACAGTCTTGAAGCGCAGAAAAACTGCTTGAAGAAATTTGCCGAGCGGGAAGAAATGCAGATAGTGGATTATTACGAAGATGCGGGTAAATCGGGTAAGTCGATAGAGGGGCGTCCTGCTTTTAAGAAAATGCTATCCGATATAGAGAGCGGTCAAAGCGTGGACTATATTCTCGTCTATAAACTTTCCCGCTTCGGTAGAAATGCTGCGGATATTCTTAATTCGTTGGAGTTAATTCAAACTTATGATGTAAATTTAATCTGTATAGAAGAAGGAATAGATTCTTCACAGACAAGTGGTAAGTTGCTTATATCCGTATTATCTGCGGTTGCCGAAATCGAGAGGGAAAATATTCTTGAACAGACTATGAACGGGCGCAGAGAGAAGGCTCGTCAAGGTTTGTGGAACGGCGGTCCCGCACCGTACGGCTATTCCTTGAAAGACAATAAACTTTACATAAACGAAGATGAGGCGGAGTTAGTCCGCCTCATCTATGACAAGTATGTAAATACAAATATCGGCTATACTGGCATAGCAAAATATCTTAACTTACAGGGGATAAAAAAAGTTGTGCGCACGGACAGAATGATTGAGGAGTGGAGTGCGCATTTTATAAATCTGATTTTAGAAAACCCCGTGTGTTGTGGTAAAATTGCTTACGGCAGGCGTACGCTTGAAAAAGTCAAAGGAAAGAAGAACGAATATAAGCGAATAAACGCTGCCGATTATATTACGGTTGACGGACTGCACGAGCCGCTTGTAAGTGAAGAGGTTTGGAACAAAGCGCAGGAGAAACGTCAGACAACGGGCAAGAAGTTTGCATCAAAATACGGCAAGGACAGAACGCATTTGTTGACGGGTTTGTTAAAGTGTCCCGTATGCGGAGGTCCTATGTATGCCAATCGTCATTGTTGGACGAAGAAAGACGGAACGTATAAGGAAGTCGGCTACTATGTGTGCGGTAAGAACAAACACGACAGAGGAAAGTTCTGTGATTATAAGGCGGACTTAAAGAAAAGTGTAATCGAACCGCTTGTCATTGAAGCGGTAAAGGAAATCGTAAACGAAAAATATTTTGCTCAGGCAATTAAAGACAGAATTGGAAGTATCGGCAAGAATGACGATATCGACAAGGAAATAAGAAATTTTGAGAATAGACTTAACGAGATTGAGTTGAATAAGGCAAGACTGGAAAAGGAAATAGATACGTTGCCTTTTGATACGAAATTCCGTGAAAGAAAGTTGCACGATATGAATTCACGCCTTGACGGAATGTACGAAACGATTGCCGAGATAGAAGAACTGATTGCCGACGCAAACTTGCGTAAAAAAGCTATGGAAGAAGAGGCGGTTACCTTAGAGAACATATACAAAATTCTATTGAACTTTTCCGAACTTTTTGATATAATAGACGAGGATGAGCAGAAGAATCTTTTAACTTATCTGATAAAAGAAATTCAGCTCAACCCGCATTGGGAGAACAAATCACCGTTGAAGTGGATAGAATTTAACTTTCCTATCTACCGCAATGGGGAGGAAGTCAGGAAATTTTTGTGTGAAAAGAATCCCAACGTCGAAACTTTCGTGAGACTTAAAACGATATGAGAACCGAAGAAAAAACCAACGTTATGAGAATGCTCGAGCAGAAGAAGCTGCCGTACGTTGCGCACTGTTATAAGGACAGCGGCGCGGTGTCTGGCGCGGAGGTTGCCGCAGCGTTAAACCAAAATCCGGCGCACGTTTTCAAAACCCTTGTGACTGTTGCAGAGCCCAACAGGCATTACGTGTTTATCGTACCGGTGCTTGCCGAGCTCGACCTCAAGAAAGCTGCAAAAGCCGTCGGCGAAAAGCGCGTCGAGATGCTCAAGCAAAAAGATTTACTCCCGCTTACCGGTTATATCCACGGCGGCTGTTCTCCGATTGGAATGAAGAAGCTTTTCAGAACGGTTGCTGACGAATCTATGAAAACGTGCGAAACCGTATGCGTCAGCGGCGGAAAAGTAGGGTGGCAGATAGAAATTGCTCCGGACAATCTGCAAAAAGCCGTACCGATTATCTTTGCCGATATCCTAAAAGAAAATTGAAAATCCAAAAGAAAACCGCGCTCAAAAGCGCGGTTTCGTTTAATCAGTTGTTTGTCAGTACCTTACTTAGGAATTCCTTGAGCCTTGCGTTTTCCGGCTCCTTGAAGAACTTCTGCGGCGGGTTCTGTTCCACTATTTTGCCGCCGTCCATAAAGAGAATGCGGGTGGCGATTTCACGGGCGAAATTCATTTCGTGAGTGACGATGACCATAGTCATTCCTTCGTCCGCGAGCTCCTTTATAACCGCGAGAACCTCTCCGACCATTTCGGGGTCCAATGCCGAAGTCGGCTCGTCGAAGAGAAGAACCTTCGGGTTCATAGCGAGGGCTCTGACTATTGCTATACGCTGTTTCTGTCCGCCGGACAGGGTGGACGGATAGGCTTCGGCTTTATCGGTGAGCCCGATACGAGCCAGCAGTCTCATGGCGTTTTCCCTGTGTTTTTCCACGATTTCCTTTTTGTCGCCAATAACCTCCGGTACTTCCGCGCGTTTCTCTTTCTTTTTGAAAAGGTTGGTAAATTTGACTTTGGAAGCCGCGCGTTTTGCGGAATTAAGGGCTTTGAGGTCGTGGCGGACGGGGGAGAGCATTATGTTTTCGAGAACAGTCAGGTGAGGGAAGAGATTGAAGTGCTGGAACACCATTCCCATTTGTCTGCGGCATTCGTCGATATCGGTTTCGGGTGCGTTGACCTGAACGCCGTCGAACCAAACCTCGCCTTCGTCGGGTTCTTCCAAGAGGTTGAGGCAGCGCAGAAAGGTGGACTTACCGCTACCTGACGGCCCGATAACCACGACTTTTTCGCCTTTATTTATGGTTTCGTCGATACCGTTTAAAACTACGTTATCGCCGAAGGCTTTTTTAAGGTTTTTAACTTCTATCACTTTTTCTCATCCTCTTTTCGATTTGTCTGACGGCGAGGGTTAATGCGGTTACAAGAATAAGATAAATAACTGCGAGGAAAATATAGGGCGCAAGAGCAGTATATTCTCTTGCGACAATTCTTTGCGTCGCCATTGTGAGGTCGATAACCGTTATATAACCTGCAACGGAGGTTTCCTTCAAAAGGGTAATAAACTCGTTGAGAAGGGTCGGGACGGAATTCTTTATGGCTTGAGGAAGAACAACTCTTCCCATAGTCGCGGAATAACTGAGTCCCAGCGAACGACCGGCTTCGGTTTGTCCTCTGTCAACGGACATAAGCCCCGCTCTCATAATTTCGGAAACGTACGCACCGGAATTCAAGCCGAAAACCATTATGGCAACGACAAGTGCGGGAAGTCCGATAGGCGCGAGAATTGCGAAATACATAAGGAGCAACTGAACGACTACCGGAGTTCCTCTCATAATGCCGACGTAAATATCGCCGATTTTTTCGAGAACCTTCAGAACGACGTTGTGCTTTTTAGGCGCGGCTTTGACTGCCGCAATGAGCGTGCCGATAATTACTCCGAGCAAAAAGGCGCATATTGCAATAACTATTGTGTTGCCCAAGCCTTTGAGAAGGAGAGACGAATAATTCGTCATAACCTTCCAAAGGTTGGGGAAAAAGTTTTGAAACATATGAATTAAGGATTAGAAGTATTTAGCCATTATTGTATCCCAAGTATTGTTTGCTTTGAGAGTATTGATGGCTTCGTTCACTTTGGTCTGAAGCTCTGTATTGCCAAGTCTTACGGCAAACGCATATTTTTCTTCGGTCAAGGTGACGCTGTTTAGAGCGATAGTTTCGGAATTTTTGCTAACGAGGTTGCTTGCGGGCGCGTTGTCGATGATAACGTAATCGATATTTCCGCTAATCAAATCCATAACTGCCATGGTTCCGCTGGTATATCCTCTGGGAATTGCGCCTTCGATTGCTTCGTAATCTACATCGTCGCCTTCAACGTAAAGACCGCCGGTAGTTCCGTTCTGGTAGCCGAGCTTTTTGCCTTTTAGCATATTGTCGATAGCCGCTTTATCCGTAAGCTCAAGAATGGGGTCATTCTTTCTTGCAATGACAACCTGCGATGCCGAATAGTATTCGTCGCAGAACAAAACCTGTTCCTGACGGTCGGGTCTGATGGTAAGACCGGCCATTGCGATATCGGCTTGTCCGGCTGAAACTGCGGCGAGAACGCTTTCAAAAGCCATGTCTTTTATTTCGAGTCTCATTCCGAGCAAATCGGCGATAGCTTGTGCGATATCGATATCGACACCGGTGGGGTTGCCGTTTTCGTCGAGGAACTCAAAAGGAGCAAATTCGGCGTTGGTAGCGACAGTCAGAACGGGTCTGTTGTCGCAGCCGACGAGCGCGAAAACGCAAGTCACTGCAACCAGAACGATAAGTGCTGCGATAAGAACTTTTTTCATAAGGATTCTCCTATATAACTTTTATATTATAGATAATATACTTAGGCGTGTATTTTTTGCAAGCGTTTTGCATGCAATTTTGTATTTTTATACAAAATTCGCGAATATCGGCACTTTATACGGAAAGCGGGAAATTTCTTGTTTTTTGTCGGAAAATCTGATATAATCATATTATATGAATTTTTTGTTTTTCGATATTGAGTGCAGCGACGGTACGCATATATGCAGCTTCGGTTACGTTCTTACGGACGAAAACTTCAACGTACTCAAAAAAGAGGATTTGTTAATCAACCCGCAATGGCGTTTCCGGCTCGGGCGTTACGGCGGCGGAGAGGAGCTTCAGCTCGCCTATTCTAAGGAACAATTCAAGGCTTCGCCGGTTTTCCCCGACAGATACGAGGAAATTGCGGCGTTATTTAAGGGTGACGTAAAGGTATTCGGTCATGCGGTCGACAACGACGCAAAGTTTCTGAACATCGCATGCGAAAGATACAAGCTTCCGTTTATAAATTTCGAGTATTTCGATACGCAGCTTGCTTTCAAGGAATATTCTCCCGACAAAAAAATTCTGTCGCTTGAGAGTATAATGTCCGAGCTCGGCATAATCGAGGACGGCTTTCACTGTAGCGCCGACGACGCGGCAATGTCGATGCTTACCCTCAAGAGCATATGCGAGGAGCAGGAATGCTCTGCGCTCGACCTGATAGATTTATGGAAACAGTGTACCGGCGAAAATAAGGACGGAAATATTCTCCGCCGTCAGTGCGGCACGCGCAAATTCTACAGCGTTTTCTTCTGTAGGGTGAACACGTTTAAACCGCAGAATTCCTTGGAAAACCCCGCAGTTTCGGGTAAGCGCTTCTGCATAAGCACCGTTCTTGAAAAAGCGGCTACGGGCAAAATCTGGACTTTGGTTCAGAGGCTTATCGACAGCGGCGGACGGTATACCAAAAAGACTTCTGCATGCGACTTTTTCGTGCGGACGGACAAGGACGTTCCGTGCAAGCGCTACGAGCTGGTTCAACAGTCGATGGATAAGGGAAGAAAAGTTAAGATAATAACCGCCGACGAGTTTGCGGAAATGCTCGGTGTATGCTGGGATGAGGTCGAACCGTTCAATATTGCGGCGTACATTGCCGCCAATCCTATAAAACGCGAAAAGAAACCTATCAACTATATCGATAAAGGCAAATCCGCAACAATCGGGGACAATTTCAAGCCTCGCAGAAAAAAGTAATTTAATTATTTATTTCGTAACGCTTCAATCCAAATATCTTCATTGAAACGAACGTTCGCCGGACTGGTAGACGGAAGAACCTCGGCAAGCGGCGCAAGCTCCGGAAAATGTTTACGGAAGATTGCGGCGGCTTTCTGACCGTTTAAGAGGATTTTTTGGGGTGAAATTTCCGCAACCAAGGTAGAAATATCGGCTACCTTATAGTTTTTAATGTCCGAGTCCATAGAACCTTTTATTTCACATTCAGCGACAACGTCCCAGAGCGCTATTCCGTTTTTCTGAAGGAAGGCTTTTTTGTAGTCTACGGATACGGGAACTTCGTCCCCGAAGGCTTTTGCGGCGACCTTCCAGAAGCGGTTTTGAGGGTTGCCGTAAAAGAAGGAGATTTCACGGGATTTCACGCTCGGAAAACTCCCTAAAATAAGTATGCGGCAGGGTTTTTTATAAAAGGGCGGGAACGCCGAAAAACGCATTTTTTAGTCTCCAAGTTTTTATAGGTATTTTTTCGCAGTTATTAGGACAGAATAATTTTATTATATCACAAAGTCGTTGTACTTTTTTGTGGCGCGACAAAAAAGTACCAAAAAAACGCGTCGCCCCTGATTGCGAGGCAGGGGCGAACCCCCACTCGCTTCTTGAGGATATGG
>CAYXBO010000063.1:0-6902 GCA_964463195.1 uncultured Christensenellaceae bacterium
ATTGCTTCGACTGAAGTCTCGCAATGACGGTGAGGAGGAAGTGGTACCCAACAAAGACGAAAGCCGCGAACAGAAGCGATGAAATCGCATGTTCGCGGCGTTACAGCGTCTTTTTTGGTTTCACCAATCACTTGCAAATCCGAATACGATTTTATCGGCAGATTTCGCATTATACTGCGTTAAAGCCCTTGCCAAGCCATCTATGGATTGTCTGCGACCTTTGCCTTGTATACTATCGAAATCTGCTCGATAAAATTGCGTAGCACTTCAAAGTGACTATTTTGCGATGATTTGAGTTGAAGAGCCCGCAGTCAATACCCTTGGGTATTAACAAGGGCTCTGAAGCGCAAGGCGCGCAAAAGAGCCCTTTGAAGCGTGTTCGGATTTGCAAGTGATTGGTGTATTTTCTTCGCAGAAAAAAGTACAATAATAATGAAAATTTCTATAAAATTCCGAATAACTTCAGAACCTCTTCGATACCGGTTATCTGTCTCGAGCTTACGCCGTAAAGAAGAACGGAATTCTTAAGCCCGATAAAGCCGACTTTAATGAGAAGAGGATTTTTGGTTTCGAGAATATACTCCATACCGCCCAGAGCGGTGGCAAGCTCCGCGCGGGCAGCGTCGTTCAAGCTGCCTCCCGCAATATCGTCGCGTAAAGCCCGAAGATAAAAGGCAACGTCCTCCTGCGCGTTGTCGGGGAAGCGCGTCACCGGCGCAACCTCGTCGGAAACCGCTTCGTCGATTGCAACGGCGCCCTTCGACATGCACTCGAGGAAGGCTTTTTCGTACGGGTCGATAACCTCCTGCAAAAAGCGGGAATAGCTGGTCGTGTGACTTTCGGACGGGAACCTGGTCATAATAAAATCGACTATAGGCAGCTCGTGCCTGTCGAAGTTCAGAAGAATTCCGGTGACTAATGCGACCGTCTGTCTCTTACCTATCGGAAGCACCAAGCCGCCCACAAGCTCTGCGTTGACGGCGTTATGGAAGCTGCTTTTGAAATCGAAATCGCGGTTGCATTCCTTGAGAACCGCAAAGAGCTCGGGTATGCCCGTTATTGCGCTGAGCAAATTGGAAATGGCGGAATCGGCGGTGATTATAGACGCCTTGCGAAGGTTTTTGATATTGTCGCTGAAAATGAGTTCGGCTTGCTTAATATCCATGATTATATTGTATCACTAAAGATTACCCGTTGCCAACCCCATTGAACACATTTTTACGCGCAATTTCTTTTATGTCCGCTCCGTAAAAACACGAAGTGTCCTAACCATACTATTATTGCGCTATATCAAGGCAAAGGAGCGAAGTCGTAGCCTTGCCCTACGTCGAGCGAATTTAACGCAGATAGAGCCAAAAAGAGTTCGGTTAGGATGCGTTCGAGTGGGATTGGCAACGGGTTCAAATTTTAACGGCTTTTTTCGCCGTAGAACAGTTCGAGTGATAACCGAAGTCTCGGAGGATTGAGAGCGATAAACGCAGCTTTCGCGTCCTCTATATTATAAGGAAGCTCGTAGGTGGTTGCGTTGACGTGACTGTCGTCCAACGTAACTATCCCGACGCGGGCAATTCCCTTATCCGAGTGGGGCGCGCCGACCGTCCCGAAATTTATAAACCGCTTGCCGTACTTTTCAATATCCGACGGAACGTGCGTGTGCCCGTAAACGATAACGTCCGCGTCTATATCCTTCAAGACCTCGGGCGGATTGTCGGGGCTTGCCCACTCCTCTCCGTCCCTCTTATAGTGCAGGAAACAGACCTTGACGCCCTCTTTCTCTACGGTATACGACGGCTTAAGAGCAGCCAGCCATTCAACGTTGTCGGCAGTCATTAAATCCGCGTAAAACTTCTGATGGGCGCGGAATTCGTTTTCGGCGGTTTTCAGCTCGCCTTTTGCAAACCTCACTACGTCGCGGTCGTGGTTGCCCTGAAGCGCGGTGAGGTTTTTAACACCTCTTACCGCTTCGACGCATTCGTTTGGGTATCCTCCCGCCGCAACACAGTCACCCAAAAACACGTATTCGTTACATTCGGGAAGGTGCGCCGCAAGGAGCGCGTCAAGAGCGTGCTTGTTGGAATGAACGTCGGAAAACACGCCTATCTTATACATTATTTCAGAAATCCTTCTTTCTGAAGGGCTTTTAACTGAAGGTTGACCTGATTGATAAATTCGGCGTTGTCGGCGGTTTTCACCATCATACCCATAAGGTTTTCGGCAGCCTCCGCGGTGTCGCCTGTAGAAAGCAGACGGCGGATTGCCCAGATGCCTTCAAGCTCCTTCTGAGAAAGGAGAAGCTCCTCTCTTCTCGTTCCGCTTCTCGCAAGGTCGATTGCGGGGAAGATTCTCTTTTCGGAAAGCTTTCTGTCAAGATGGATTTCCATGTTACCCGTGCCCTTGAACTCTTCGTATATAACGTCGTCCATACGGCTTCCCGTATCCACGAGAGCCGTCGCGATAATCGTAAGACTTCCGCCGTTTTCGATGTTTCTCGCCGCACCGAAAAAGCGTTTGGGGTCGTGGAGCGCCGCAGGGTCGATACCGCCCGAAAGCGTCCTTCCGGTAGGAGTAATCGTCAGGTTGTACGCACGCGCAAGGCGGGTTAAGCTGTCCATAATAATTACCACGTCGCCGCCGAGCTCCACAATTCTCTTGGCGCGCTCGAGGACGAGCTCCGCAGCTTTGGTATGGTGTTCCGGCGGTTTGTCGAAGGTGGAATAGATTACCTCTCCGGTCGGCATGAAGCGTTTCATGTCCGTAACTTCCTCGGGGCGTTCGTCTATCAAAAGAACCATTATATACGCCGTGGGGTAGTTCTTGTGGATGCAACCAGCAATCTTTTTGAGAAGCGTGGTTTTACCTGCCTTCGGAGGCGAAACTATCATCGCGCGCTGTCCCTTTCCGATAGGTGCAACCAGGTCGATTGCCCTTATTGCAAAATCGTTCTTGGAGCCCGCGGACTCGAGCTTATAGCGCTCCTCCGGATATATCGGGGTAAGCTGCTCGAAGTGCGGACGCTTGCCCACCTTTTCGGGCGCCACACCGTTTATTTCCAGAACTCTGGTGACGGGAGGTGCGGAGATTGCACCGGGAATGATGTTGCATTCGGCTTTAATCCAGTCGCCCTTTCTGAGCCCGTACTGTTTTATGATATTTTTATTGATATGCGCGTCCCTTTCTCTCGGTCCGACCTCGTAGTTCTCGGTTCTCATGAACGCATAATCCTGATAGGAATCGACTACGCCCTGCCTCACCTCGGTAACTCCGCTATCATCGCTTTTTAAAACCTTATCCCGCGGATTGCGTCCTTTACTGTCACCCGATTTGACAAAATGAAGCTCCGTGTGATTAACGGGTTTTCTGTCGGGCCTTGCGGTCGGCTTTTCCTCTTGGGCGTTCTCGGGATTAGGCTTTTTGTCGTCGGTAAACTGCTGTTGCCTTTCGAGAATCTGCTCAATCAGCTCGGCTTTTTTTGTATTTTTGGGTTTAATATAAAACTCTTCCTTGGCTATCTTTCTGAGGTCTATAATGCTATAGGATTCCAGTTGAATTTTGGTGTAAATTTTCTTAGCCATCAATCGTCCGCCTTTTTGAAAACTATTATTTTTGTGGATTCTCCGTCGAAATCCGCTCTGTCAAATTCTACGGTATTGCCTTCAACGTATACTATGTCCTCGTCGTCGAACTTATTTATAAAATCGTCCGCGTCGTCGATATCGAGCTTTAAATCGTCGGTTTTGAAGTGCATGGGAATAACCACGTCGGGCATCAGTCTTTCGACGTACTCGTAAGCTGTGTCCGCGTCTATCGTATAATTTCCGCCGACTGGAATGAGCAGTACGTTGACGGAGCCGATAAGCTCCGCAAGCATGGGGGACAGTTCCTCTCCTATATCCCCGAGATGGCAGATATCCACGCCGTCGATACGGAATTTGAAGACGAGGTTTTTCCCGCGGAGCGCGCCCTTCTTCCGGTCGTGATAGCTCATAATGCTATAGATATGAATGCCGTTCACCTCGAAGCTGCCGGGCTTATCGAGCACCATGGGCTGCCCTTCTACGAGCGCCGCGGCGTTATGGTCGCGGTGTCCGTGCGAAACGGTTACCGCGTCGGCGCTGACCGTAGGGAAAGTCAGACCGTACTCCGCATTATACGGGTCGGTTACGACGCTTGCCTCCGTGCTTTCGGTCATTTTGAACGAAGAATGACCTAACCACTGTATTTTCATTTTATCCTCCTTAAACTTTATTCAAGTTCGGTAATTTTCAAATTAAATGACATTAAACCGCTTTTTTTGTCGTTTCTTTTCAAAAAACCGGTCACCGGTAAGGTGAACCCGTCGTTTCTAATCCTGTAACGTAATTTTTCTGCAATTATACCCACTTCTATAATATCGAAGCCAATCTTTATATAAGGAAGTCCGGATTCGCCGTCGCCCACTCCGAAGAACGACACTTTCCCGCTCTCTGCGTCCATGACGGACAAATGGTTTGGCGAAAAACCGATAGCTTTTACGGAAATATCCCGATTTTCGCCGTGTTTATCGAAATACGCCACGCTCGAATCCGCCAGTTTTTCCAACCGGCACTTCGCGCTGTAACTGAATGCCGGACCGCTCTGGGTTTCGGCTGTTATAGTGAATACTGCGTTTACGGTCATTCGGCCTCGGCGTTCTTTTTCTCCAGAAATTCCTTTATTCTGTCGGTGGAATGTAAAAGTCCGGACAGGGTCTTATTCTGGTTTATCGAGGATACGATATAGGCGATGAACTTCGACAAATCCGCCTTTATAAACCAATCCTTTTCCTCAAGTCTCGGGTTGGTATAGGTGAGGTTGGTGGAGACGACCGCGGTAAACAGCCCCTCGTCGTACGCCTTTTGGAACTTCTCGATACCCTCCGTAAACAACGCGTAGGTGGGAGCGAGGAATATATCTCTTGCACCCTGCTCCTTAAGCTCCGTGCAGAGCTTTAAAACGGAATCGCCGGTTGCTATTATATCGTCTGCGACGAACACGCTTTTATCTTTGACCGAGGTTCCGATATACTCGTGAGCGACGATGGGGTTTCTTCCGTTGACGACCGTCGTATAATCGCGGCGTTTGTAGAACATACCGAGGTCAACCCCCAGAACGGACGCGTAGAAGATATTTCTGCTCATTGCGCCCTCGTCGGGAGAGACAATCATGAATTTATCCTTATTGAAATCGATGTTCGGGAACTTCTCGTGAAGCGCCTTTACAATCTGATAGGAAGCGAAGAAGTTGTCGAAGCCTACGAGCGGAACGGCGTTCTGCACTCTCGGGTCGTGCGCGTCGAAGGTAATTATATCCTCAACACCCATCGCGTAGAGCTCCTGAAGCATCTGTGCGCAGTCCAGACTCTCTCTGGTGTTTCTTCTGTGTTGTCTGCCGCCGTAAAGCATGGGCATTATAACGGTAATTCTTTCGGCTTTGCCGCCAATCGAGGAAATAATGCGCTTGAGGTCGGCGTAATGGTCGTCGGGGGACATGCAGTTCTCGCCCTCGTAAAGCTTGTATTTGCAGCTGTAGTTGCCCACGTCCACGATTATATAAATGTCAAGACCTCTTACGCTGTCGTATATTATTCCCTTTCCGTCTCCGGTCGTAAACCTCGGGCATTCGCAATTGATGATAAAGCTGTCGCGCTTCTTGAAATGCGGGTCGACAATCTTCGCGTCACGGTTGTACCAGTTTACGAGATAATCGTTGATTTTGTTGCCGAGTTCCTTTGCCCCTTCGAGTACGATAAGACCGAGCGGAGCAACTGGTGTGAGGTCGTCAAAAACCGAATTGAAAAAAGTAGGCATAGCCCCTCCGAGTATATTGTTTTCTTTAGCGATAAGTTTATTATACACTCATTAAAAGGATAGTGACAAGCGTTTTGAGACGATTGCCGATAATAATAACCGCCTCTCTTCAGCGCACTTTAACGGAACGGTTTTCGCGCTCTGTTAAGGCAAACTCACGAAGTCGTAGCCTTCCCTACGTCAAGCGAATTTAACGCCGATATAGCCGGAAAGAGTCGGGAGAGGATGGGTTTAATGCGGGCAACATCGGGTCAAATAGCTTTTCCTTCGCTGAACTGCGACTGATACAACGCTTTATAGAATCCGCCTTTTTCCATAAGCGCCTCGTGGTTTCCGGTCTCTACGACGTCTCCGTCCTTCATGACTATTATGTTTTCGGCGTGCTTTATGGTGGACAGTCTGTGCGCAATGACGAAGCTTGTCCTTCCTTCCATCATTTTGAGCATTGCCTTCTGAACGTATACCTCCGTTCTCGTATCCACCGAAGAGGTCGCCTCGTCGAGAATGATAATCTTCGGATTTTTGAGAATGGCGCGGGCAATGGTCAGAAGCTGCCTCTGTCCGGCAGAAATATTCGTCGCGTCCTCGGCAAGAACGGTGTCGTATCCGTTCTCCATGGTTTCTATGAAGCTGTCGGCGTAAGCCTCCTTAGCCGCGGCTATAATCTCCTCGCGGGTTGCGTCGGCTTTTCCGTAGGCAATGTTTTCGGCAACCGTCCCGTTGAACAGCCAGGTATCCTGCAAAACCATTCCGTACAGGCTTCTCAGGTCGTTGCGGGAATAATCTCTTATATCCACGCCGTCTATCTTGATGCTGCCCTTGCCTATTTCGTAGAACCGCATAAGGAGGTTGACGAGCGTGGTTTTTCCGGCGCCCGTGGGACCTACGATTGCAACCGACTCTCCGGCCTTTACGTCAAGATGAATGTCGGTAATGAGGTTCTGCCCCTCGACGTAGGAGAACGCCACGTGCTCGAAGCTGACGTCTCCCTTGACCGTCTCCATATCCTTTTGCGTTTCCTTGTCGGGAACCATCTCTTCGAGGTCGAGGACTTCGAAAACGCGTTCGGCTGCCGCA
>CAYXBO010000064.1:0-6837 GCA_964463195.1 uncultured Christensenellaceae bacterium
AGCCTTGCGGCTTGGTGAAATCACTCGCCTGCGGCGAGCGGTTGCGGATATTTTAATTAAAAACTTTAACCGCACGCTTGCGAGCGGTTTACCTCGTGCGTCAGCACGAATTTACCCAAGCCGGCAGGCTTGATTTACCCGAACTGCAGAGCAGTTTGATTTACCTCGCCCCGTGGCGAACAGGGATATTTTGGTTAATTTGATATTTGTTATTGCGTTTACGCGCGCTCGTGTGTTATTATTTAATATACACGGGTGCGCTTTTCATGCGTGCGCGCGTTACGACCCTATAGCGGAGGGAGTGAAATGGGAATTTTAGATTATATAATCATCGGCTTGGCGGTGCTGTTTCTGATTATCGGGCTGCTGCTCGGTATGCGCCGTATGCTGTTCGGCATAGTTGCGGCAATCGTTGCGATTGTTCTTGCGGCGGTAGTTATGGCTCCTCTCGGAGACGCCGTTATGAACGGAACCGGCTTAGACGAAAAATTGACCTCTTCTTTGGCGCAGTCCCTTTCCGCTAAAATGCCCAACGGAAACCAAACCCTCGTTTACGCCGACGCGGACGGCGACCCGTATACTGCGGACGAGCTCGGCTTTTTCGCCGACGGCGTGTGGCATCCCTTTGCAGATTCGCTGGAGGGCGGCTCCGTTCCGTTTCTTGCAAAAACTATCGAGGGCAGCATAAGAAAAACCTATACGCAGGAAGATTCCGTCTCAAACCCCAAAACCTACATTCTCATAATGTCCGAAAAGCTGACGAAGATTATCTTCTACGCCGTGGCGTTCCTCATTTTGTGGATTGTGTTCGGAGTGGCGTTCTGGGCTCTCGGTAAGCTCGTCAAACATTTCGTGACGGGTACTTACGCCGGAAAGCTCGTCGATAAGGTTCTCGGCGCGGTCATGGGCGTTGCGGTAATATGGGTTATCATTATGCTCGTATTCTCCGTATTCGATATCGTTTCGGCAATTCCTCAGGCGGCGGGCGTTTTGGCCACCGTAACCGATATGATAAACAACAGCATGCTGGGCTCGCTTATCGCCAAAAACAATATCATTGCCCAGCTTATTAACGTTCCTGGCATAGTCGCATCGCTCGGCGGCGCGGCTTAGGCGGAGGCATTTTTATGAAGTTTTTCGCAAAACTCGGACACCTCATTCTCGGAATTCTTCTGGGCGTTTGTCTGGTAATCGGCGGCGTTGCGGCGGCGCTGTTTGCTTCGGGCGGCGTGGGGGTTATTTCCGATATGGCGGGGAGTAGCTTTAACCCTCCGGAGGAAGTGAAGAATTTAAGCGTTGCAGCCTACGTTACGAGAGTAATGGACGTCGCATCCAATTATCAGACCTCCACCTTCGGGCAGCTGGAAGACGCTCTGGGCTTCAGCATAACCGGCGAGCTTGCAAAGGTTATCGGAATTGACGGCAACGTCTTGAGAGACGCAACGGTGGATACCGTATTTCAGGACGTTTTAGACGGCTTTACGGTGACCACGCTTCAGGAAAAATTCGGAATAGAATTTCCCGACATGCCGCTTTTTACCGACGAGCAGTTCCGCTCCAAGCCCCTGACGGAAGCCTTCAATTATCTGTCCTCCTCTTTGGATTTCAACGAAATGACCGTAAAGGATTTGGACGCGAAATTCGGCATAAAGCTTTCGGGCGACCCGTTCGACAGCGAAACCGTTCAGAACAGCAAGATTTCCGAGCTGGGAGAAACGGTGCAGAAATTGGCGCTCGGCGATTTCGTGACGATAGTTACCGCTGCGGAAGTGGATATGTACGGTTTTGAATATCTCGTCGTTACAGGCGAAGAGAGCGCGGAGACCGCAAAGCGCAACTGGCTCATGAGCGGCGAGTACGGCAATTTATTGGGCGCGCTTAACGGCGTCGACCAGCCCGTCGCCTACAATCCCGACTCCGACGGCGCATTCCACTATTTTGCGGATATTACGAAAACCGACGGGGAAGGGAACGAAAGCTTCCTCTTCGGCAAGAATTTGCAGAAAGAGTGGATTGCGGATTATAACGAGAAAAACCCCTCCGCCAAGGTTTATTCCTTCGTGGAGTGGGCGAAAGAGAACCCCGACAAATACGAGCTTTTCAAGGCTAATCCGGAAAGAAACTCCGACGCGATTTGGTGCGAAGAAAACGGAATTCCCTCAAACTGGGCGCCGTTTGCGCTGCCTACCGTCGTGTCTCGGGAAAATTACGACGCTAACCGCCCCGTAAAATCCAATAAGGTTCTGGTATACCTTGCGGACGCAACGATTGGCGAGGTGAACAAAAAGATTGCGGAGATGACCTTGGGCGACGTGATAGACGTCGGAGAAGACACCCACGTAATACTTAAAAAAGTGGAAAAGTCCACGCTTGCAAACGTCGGCGCGGACTTGACTCAAGCCTTAGAAACCACTCAGATGAAGGATTTGTTGGGGCTTACCACCGACGCGGACGTCAAGGCGTGGGAAGCTAAATACAAGACCGCCGAGGAAATCGCCGCGTGGAAAACGGGAAAAACGGCGTACGACGGAAGCGGCAACGCCTTCGACTATTTTGAGACCGCCGAAGCTCAGAAGGCGTGGATTGACGGCACGCTTGCCGCGACCGGAATTAAGTATTACGACGAGTGGGAGTGGAAAACCGCTAACTACGGATATTACGAGGAGCTGGGCTCGCTCTCCGCTATAAATAAAAAAGAGGGCGGAAAGCTTTTCGACGAATGGGCGAGAATTACAGACAGAAAGAGCGGTACGGAAAACGATATCGCCGCGCTGACGGCTAAATACAACACTGAAATCGCCGCATATACCACCGGAATTTCCGAAGGGACTCCCGAATACGCCAAAGCGCAAGCCAAATATTTTGCGGAAAAATACGACCTTTATTGCTACGAGCTTGCGGAAAAATACTGCATTGCCAAACCGGTTATGCCCGAGGAAATCGGAGCGGACACTCCCGCAAAGCCCGTCGCCGCAAACAGCTTGCTTTTAGCGATAGGCAGCAGTACGTCTAAGACAATCAGTGACAGAATGGACCACCTGTACGTTATCGATATTTTCGGCGCCGACGACTTTGAAAGCGGAACCGGTATGATGTCTATGATTTCTCCGTACACCACGCTCAAAAATCTTCCGTCCGAGATGACGAGAGTAATGACTACCTCGAAAATTATCGACCTCTTAAGAAAAGACGTTTTCATGCTCGGCAATAAGAAATGGGAAAATCTGACGCTAGAAGAGCAAGCAAAAGCCGAAGGCATGTTCGATTGTACGATAAACCAGTTCCTTACTAAGATATTCAACAATCCGGCGCTGTCCGGCGCTTTAAGCGGAAATTAAAATATAGAAATTTATTATAAGTACAGAGGGTATAAACATGTTAGACTTAAAATTCGTATGCGACAATCTGGAATACGTTAAAGAGCGTTTGGCGCTAAGAAGCGGCAACGTGGACTTGTCCGGAGTGTCCTCTCTTGCGGCGGAGAGAAAGGCGCTCATTAAAGAGAGCGAGGAATTAAAGGCCGCAAAGAACAAGGTAAGCGAAGAGATTGCCGCTGCTAAAAGAAACAAGCAGGACGCGTCCGGACTCATTGCCAAAATGCGCGAAGAGGGCGAAAAGATAAAGTCTTTGGAATCGAAGCTCGCGGACGTTGAAGCCAAGCTCAAAGAAGCGATGCTCAACATTCCCAACATTCCCGACGAGACCGTTCCCGTAGGTCGCGACGACAGCGACAACGTGGAGGTCAGACGGTGGGGAACACCGAGAGAGTTCGGCTTCGCCGCAAAAGCGCACTGGGATATCGGAGAGGAAAAGGACATTCTTTCCTTCGAGCAGGGCGCCAAAATCACCGGCGCGAGGTTTACCGTCTATCACGGACTCGCCGCGCGTCTTGAAAGAGCTATCATAAATTACATGCTCGACACTCACACCTCGCACGGTTATACGGAAATTTTCCCGCCCTTTATGGTGAACGAGGATTGTATGTACGGTACGGGGCAGCTCCCGAAATTCCGCGAGGATATGTATAAGCTCGAGGGGCTTCCTTATTATCTCGTGCCTACCGCGGAGGTCCCCGTAACCAACCTTCACCGCGGCGACATTCTGGACGAATCCCAGCTTACCATTAAGTATTGCGCCTACACCGCGTGCTTCAGAGGCGAGGCGGGAAGCGCAGGACGCGACACCCGCGGACTTATCAGACAGCATCAGTTCAACAAGGTCGAGCTCGTCAAATTCGCTCACCCCGACAAGAGCTGGGAGGAGCTCGAGCTTTTAACCAACGACGCCGAGCGCATTCTTCAGGGCTTGGGACTTCCTTACCGCGTGGTAGCGCTGTCTACCGGTGACGTCGGATTTTCCAGTGCCAAAACCTACGACCTCGAGGTTTGGATGCCGAGCTACGGAAGATACCTCGAGATATCCTCATGCTCCAACTTCCTCGATTTTCAGGCGCGCCGTGCGGGTATCCGCTTCCGCGACAAGGATAAAAAAGTCAAACTTGTCCATACATTAAACGGCAGCGGTCTCGCGGTCGGCAGAACTGTCGCTGCAGTTCTCGAGAATTATCAGAACGAGGACGGCTCGGTAACCGTTCCGGAAGCGCTCGTAAAATATATGGGAGTTGACGTCATAAAGTAATGGCTAAATCGGAGCAGCAACAGGTTGTTACTAAAAAACAGCGACCGTCCACCTTCGTGGGCGGTTTGTTAAACGCCTTGGTTTCGGTAATCAAATTTATACTGTGGCTGCTTTTTATGCTGATAACCAAGCTCGGACTTTGGATACCTGCTCTTTACGCCCTGTTCGGAGTGGGACTTTATCTCTTTGCGGACTTCAATCCATTTGACTTCGGCGGCGAAAGCATTCTCTATCTTGTAGGCTTCGGGGCGAGCGTTTTATGCGCTTTGATTATCGCTGTAAGGAACGTGATAGTTAAACCGTTGAAAGGCGTTGTCGAGGGCTATAAGAACCCGTTCTGGAAGAAAGAGGACGGAGAAAAGGAGAAGAAGGAAAAAGCCAAACCCGTAGAGGCTCCTGCACAAAATACAGGCGACAGGGTTCCTAATTATCATGAAGAGGCACCCAAACCGCGCATTGAGCGTCCGAAGATATACCGTTCGGAGCTTGAGCCCGATTCCATAGTTCACGAATACAGCGACCGTTTCGAGGTTTTCGTGGCGTTACCCGACGGGCGCGAGGTTCTCGACAAGATAGAGTACAAGCGGGACGCGTAGAATGGCGAACAAGGTTAAGAAGGCGAAAAAGGCTAAGCCGATTTTAGAAACCGCGGGCGGAGCAAAGCTTACAGTCAATACATATCCTTTGGACGGCTCGGAAGTTTTCACGCCGCCGCGCGTAAAAATCCGCAAAAGAAGAGTTTGGGAGCTGGACTTTTTAAGGGGGCTTGCAATACTTTTGGTGTTGTGGGACCACACGATGATTGACGCGGTTTACGTTTTCGGCAATGCGTGGCTTGCGAGCGGCAACGGGTTTCTGGCAAGCTTTTCCTCGTTTGCGTTCGATTATCTGTTAAGCGGGCTGAGGGCGTTTTGGCGACCGTTTTTCATTTTCCTGTTCTTTTTCGTATCGGGTATCTGCACCGGTTTTTCGAGAAACAATCTGACCCGCGCTCTCAAAATGATACTTGCCGCGGGGTTCGTAACCGGAGCGACTGCTTTTACCGAATTCGTCATGGGAATTAAGGGAACCTTCATTCTCTTCGGAGTTATTCAATGCTTTGCCGTAAGCGTTACCTTTTACGCTCTTTGCGAGCTCTTGCTATACAAACCGTTTAAAGACAAGAGGGCGGCAAAATACGTTTTTTCGGTTTTCTGCCTCGTCGTCGGTGCGGTAATTCTCATTCTCAACTCAAAGTTCAACGTAACGCTCAACGAGTACGACGTGGCGCATGATTCCATTTATATCGAAACAAACGGCGGAATCGGAGGGCTTTTCGTGTACGCGGAGCCGACCTCTCCGTTTATAACAGCCGATTATTTTCCGCTCATGCCGTACGTGGGATATTTCTTTTTGGGCGCTGGGCTTACGCAGTTTCTCTATCCGCGCAAAAAGTCGCTGTTTCCCTTCCTCGACGGAAAATGGCATTATCCCGTCACCGTCCCCGGACGGCTGTCGCTCATCATCTATCTCGCGTGGCAGGTGGTGGCGTTTTTCGTTCTGGGGCTATTGTCTCTTATCCTGATAAATACAACAGTTATATTCTGACGGAGTAATTTATGAAGATTTTGTTTATTTGTTCCAGTAATATCTGCCGCAGCCCGTTCTGTGAATTCGAGTTTCGCCGTATGGTCAACGAGTGCCCCGAGCTTGCAGAGATTGTAACTTCCGTAAAATCCGGAGCGGTCAAGTTCCGCTATAAAAGGATTTACGAAATGACCGCGCAGTGCCTTATCGCCGACGGGTTCACCCCCGAAGAGGTCTACGCCCATAAGCCCCGCCATAAGTGGTTTGAAAAGGAGGTTTTCGAGGAAGCCGACCTCATAATCGGTATGTCCCGTCAGCACTACGTGCTCCTTCCCCGCAAGTGGAAGCGTAAATACGTCAACTTTACGGAATACCTCTTCGGCGAGTATAAACCCGTCAAAGACCCTTGGTGGGAACGCGACCTCGACCAGAACGGCTTCAACGCCCGCATGGCAGAGCTTAAAGAGTATCTGGTATTGTTGAAAGAAAAATTGTTGAAAGAAAAAGTGGTGTAATGTTCTTTTTTCTGCGAAGAAAAAAGAACCAAAAAAGACGTTGTAACGCCGTGAACACGCGATTATATCGCTTCCGTTCGCGGCTTTCGTCTTTGTTTGTTACTTGTTCATTCTCACC
>CAYXBO010000065.1:0-6784 GCA_964463195.1 uncultured Christensenellaceae bacterium
CTTGCGCGAATGTGGCGGGAGGTCACGAATTTACCTTCCTTGCCGGCAAACGGGCTGTCGTTTACGAGAAAAGTCATCTCGACTGTCGGCTTGTCAATCTGTACGAATTCAATGGGGGACACGTCGGAGGAATCGCAGATGGTGTCGCCTATTCCGCCCTCCTCGATACCCGCGATACACACGATATCGCCCATCTCCACGGATTCTACCGGACGGCGTTTCAGTCCGTCGTAGGTGAAGAGCTGAACGATTTTACTCTTGACTATGCGCTTATCGTCGTGCCAGTTGCAGAGAGTTACGTTCTCTCCCACTCTGACGCGACCTCTTTCCACCTTTCCGATTACAAGGCGCCCCACGAAATCGTTGTGGTCGGCGGAGGACACGAGCATTTTAAGGGGCTCGTCGGGTTCGCCCTCGGGAGCCGGAATGTGGCGGAGAATAGTTTCAAACAAGGCAGTCATATCCTTGCCCTTTTCCTCTCTGTTAAGACTGCTTATGCCCTGTCTCGCGCTGCAATAAACGAAGGGAGAGTCAAGCTGTTCGTCGGTCGCGTCGAGGTCCATAAGTAGCTCCAGAACCTCGTCCTCAACCTCGGGTATTCTTGCGTCGGGGCGGTCTATTTTATTGACTACCACTATGACCTTCAGATTGAGCTTCAGCGCCTTCTCCAGCACGAAACGCGTCTGCGGCATAGCTCCTTCCAGAGCGTCCACGACCAGAAGAACGCCGTCGACCATTTTCAGCACGCGCTCGACCTCGCCGCCGAAATCCGCGTGTCCGGGGGTGTCGACTACGTTTATTTTAACGCCTTTATAGTTGCAGCTTGCGTTTTTTGACAGAATGGTTATTCCGCGCTCTCTTTCGAGGTCGTTGGAGTCCATAACCCTGTCGGCTATAACCTGATTTTCGTGAAATACGTTGCCCTGCTTCAGAAGCTCGTTGACGAGCGTGGTTTTGCCGTGGTCAACGTGAGCGATAATCGCTACGTTCCTGATTTTTTCGTTCTTCATTATTGTGTCACCAGCTTTCGTTACCGTTGTATTTTATATCGTCGTAATAATCGAAATAACGCCGTTTTTCCTCTTCATAACGCCGTTTTTTAGCGGCTTCTTCCTTGGCTTTTTTAGCAGCTTCTTTCTTCTTTTCTTCGTCCGTTTTTACGGTCTCGTTTAATTTATTTTCCATAACCGCATAATTTTATCACAGCAGCCGATAAAATAACAAATATATAAAAGCATTTTATTGTTTTTAAGAGAAAAAATTTAAACTTTCCCGAGGTCAATCCATGTTTAAGTTGTCGTATAAAAATAAATCCGAATTGAGAAATTCGCTGACCGTCATTCCGAAGCCGTCCGAAATCGCAATAAGAGTTTTTAAATTCACGCCTTTTGCCTTGCCCTTCATTATGCTTTTTATGGTGTCGCGTGAAAGACAGGCTTTCTGCCCCAGCCCGTACTGGGTGAGGTTATTTTCCTTTAACAGCTCTTTAATTCGCGCGGCAACGGCCTGACTTATATTCATTAAAACGAATCCTTGGGTGAAATTTCACCTTTAGTGTAATATTTTTTATTGACGGAATAAGGGTTAAAATTCACCCAAAGCGTTGACAAAGTCACTACGGCTTTATATAATAAGGAAAATAAAATAAAGTAAGGTACGTTATGAATGTAATAGAAGTCGAAGGACTTAAAAAATCTTACGGAAAACTATTGGCTGTAGACGGGCTTTCCTTCGGGGTTGAGGAAGGAAGTCTGTTTGCTTTCTTGGGGTTAAACGGCGCGGGGAAATCGACGACGGTCAACATACTCTGCACTCTTCTCGAAAAGGACGGCGGAAAGGTTACCGTCGCGGGACACGACCTCGACACGGAAACTAACGCCATAAGACAGAAAATAGGCGTTGTATTTCAACAGTCGGTTCTAGATAAGAAGCTGACGGTCATGGACAATCTGACGGTTCGCGCGTCGTATTACGGACTGTTCGGCTCAGACTGGAAAATGCGGCTTTCCGAGCTTTCGGAAATTCTTTCCCTAGACGATATACTGAACCGCCCCTACGGCAAGCTGTCGGGCGGACAGAGGCGGCGCGCGGACCTTGCCCGCGGGCTAATCAACACGCCGAAAATACTCTTCCTCGACGAACCGACGACCGGACTCGACCCGCAGACCAGAAAGACGGTCTGGGAAACCGTGGATAACCTCCGCAAAAACCTCGGTATGACGGTTTTTCTTACCACGCATTATATGGAGGAAGCCGACGGAGCGGATAAGGTTCTGATAATAGACGAGGGGAAAATTTCCGCTTCCGGAACGCCCGTCGAGCTGAAAAACAATTTCTCTTCCGAGAAAGTCAAGCTGTATATCCCGCGCTCCGAGGAAACGGACAGCCTTCTTTCCAAGGAAAAATTCGATTACGCCAACAACTGTTACACCGTCTATCTCAAGGGCGGGGAAGCCGCAAAGGATTTTATCCACACCTACGACGGACTTATAACCGACTTCGAGGTATTAAAGGGCGATATGGACGACGTGTTCCTGAACGTCACCGGCAAGCGCGCCGAAGGAGGAATTCAGGTATGATAAACGATATCAAAACTCTGTGTTCATTGGTCAGACGCGGAATTAAAATCTTTCTTACCGACAAGGCGACGGTGTTCTTCTCTATGCTTGCACCGCTCATAATTTTAATGCTCTACCTGTTGTTTCTCGGAGACATACAAACGAATTCCGTAAAAGGCTATATGGAAGGAATGCCGATTGACGATTCGGTCATCCGCGCAACGGTAGACAGCTGGATGCTGGCGGGCGTAGTTGCCGTTTCCGCCATAACCGTCTCCTTCTCGGCTATGCACCTGAACATCGCCGACCGCGAAACGGGAGTGAGCGCCGACATGCTGGTTTCCCCTGTCAAGAGAAGAATTCTGTCTATAAGCTATCTCGTCTATAACTTCATAATAACGGTTATCATCCTTATGGTGGTTATCGTCATAGCCTTCGTCTTCCTTGCCGCAAGCGGCTCCTGGTACCTGTCCGCGGGCGACGCGTTTTTAATCATTGCGTGCAGCTTGCTTTCTGCGTTAAGCGCGTCTATAATAAGCACGGTTTTCGCGGCCTTCATCAAAACCCAATCGGCGCACGGAGCCATTGTGGGTATCCTTTCCGCAGCAATCGGGTTCCTAATCGGAGCTTATATGCCTGTTTCCATGTTCCCCGACGCTATTCAGTACATCGTTCTGTTTATCCCCGGAACGTACTCCTCGGTAATCCTCAGAAACCTTTTCATGAACGGCGCAATCGCTAAAATTGCGGAGGTTTCACCGTTAGCCGCCGAGGGAATAAAAGAGGGCTTTTCCCTTGACATGAACATGTTCGGGCATACTATAGACGCCGATTATTACTGGCTGATATTCGCCTGTGCGATAGTTCTGACGATTGTTATTTACGCAGCCGTAATATTCATTAAAAACTTCAGAAAGAAAACCAAAAAAGCATAAACGGCACACAAACAAAAAAACGCCCTGAAACAGGGCGTTTTTTGTCGTGTTGCGGCGAAGCGTTTACGAGAAAGACGGAACGGTGATATCAGGTCGCCAAAAAGCCTGCGGCTCTCAACGAAGCAAGCAGCTGGTTCAGCGTAGTCCCGACCTCTTCAGGCGTGGGCGTGCTTTCTACGTCCGGAACCGCCGCTGCGGGAGTGATAGTTCCCGCGGGGCCTTGCTCGCCTTGCGGACCCTGCGGACCGGCAGGACCTGCGGGACCGGCAGGACCTTGAGGTCCGGTAGCACCGGTTGCACCTGCGGGACCGGCGGGACCCTGTTCGCCTTGCGGTCCCTGTTCCCCCTGAGGACCGGCGGGACCGATAGGTCCGGTGGCTCCTGTAGCTCCGGCGGGGCCCTGCTCGCCTTGCGGACCGGCGGGTCCTATCGGACCGGTTGCTCCGGTAGCGCCCGTAGCTCCGACCGGACCTTGTTCGCCCTGAGGACCTTGAGGACCGACGGGTCCGATGGGTCCGACGGGACCGGTTGCGCCTGCGGGACCGGCGGGTCCTTGTTCACCCTGCGGACCGACGGGTCCTTGAGGACCCTGAGGTCCTACGGGTCCCTGCGCACCGGCAGGACCTTGCGGACCAATCGGCCCCTGAGGACCGCGGGGACCTCTGCAACAGATATTGCAAGAGGCGCCGCTCTGGCAGTTATTGCTCCGACAGCCGCAGCCGCAGTTGCCGAACCCGAAATTAAAGTTATTGCAACACATATTATAAACCTCCTTAAAGTTATGTACCGTCGTCGGGAGGTCTCAATTATTTATATGACTGTCAAGCGGTTATTGGTGAATAAAAAAGCGGAGCCTCTTTTGAGACTCCGCCGGACAGATTAAGGTGTTATGTTTTTCCTGCTGTTATTTTTTTGTCTTTTTGTCCTTAGGTGCTTCCGCCTTTTTAGCCTTGGGCGCTTCCGCTTTTTTGTCCTTTTTAGTTTTTGCCGTTTTATCGCTCTGACCTTTGGCTTTTCTGTGTTTCATAAAGAAGTACGCGCCTACGGCACCGCCGATTGCCAACACGGCTATGACGCCTACCACTACGCCTACGATTAGTCCGGTATTGCCGCCTTTATTGTCGTCGGTATTATTGCCGGAACCGTCGCCGGTATTATCTCCGGAATTATCGCCGGAATTGTCACCGTAATCCTCGTCGGGCTCGTTGCCGATATTGTTTGCGGCATTGTTGGCGGAAATATCGACGAAAATATCGTCGAAGGTATCGTCGGCATGATTATCGGAATAATCTTCCAGAACAGCGGCGAGAGTCGTTCCCAAAACAGCGGATGAGCTCGAGTGAATTCCTTCAAACTCTTCGTCGTTGACAATCGTTTCGCCCGCCACGTTTTCATAACGGACTGCTGCGCCGAAGCCCGCCGTACCGTCCTTGCCGGGTGCGACAGTCGACAAATCCGGCACGTTTTGTCCGTTGGGAGCCGTCTTTTTCGTGGTATCCTCATAAATATTTATCAGCGATACCGTAGTAAACATACCGTCTTTGGAATTCGTTTCCCAAAGCTCCGCCATTTCGATTTTTATATACTGACCGTAAACCGGACTTTCGAAATTGACTACGTTCAGATTTTCCATATTCTCAAGGTCTGTTCTGGTTGCGGCAGGCTTAGTTCCCCACGTTTTACCGTCTTGGCTTACGTAAACGTTTACCGTTTTTGCAAAGATGCTGAAAGCCGAATTATATTGACGCTGAGAAAATTCCAGATTGGAAATCCATCTGGGAACGTCTAATTTAACGACTAAATATGCGCGTGCAAATACGGCCTTTCCGTCCTTGTCAATCGATACGGGCGTTTTGAGGTCTATAGCGTAGTCGGTATGCCAATAGGTATTGGCATTTCCGTCGATAGCGTTTGCCGCATAATTCGGTCTCTTCGCGTCCAGCGACTGCGTAGAATAATCGTCTAGCGACAGATAGTCTATGCTGATATATTTTTTAGTCTCGTCTTCAACGTCTTTGGTAAACGTGAATATTTTCGAGTCGCTCGCGGGATTTTTGGACGTACCTTTTATTCTTATCTCTACCGCAACGTCACCCGTGCAGTCGGGGGTTGCTTCGGCAAAGCTTCTCCAGTTCGAAACCGGTTTATAGGTAGTCTCCACGCCCGTTTCCGTCTCTTTGACAGAAGAGGAGCAATATCTCCATTCATAGGTACCGTTGACGCCTATAAACCTGTTTTCCCAATCGTTGGCGTACACGGTGACGGGCAGCGCGGGTTTTGCCGCCACGTCTATTTTATAGGCGTTTTTCGGGTCTGACCCTACGATATAGACGTAAATATCGTTATCCGTAGAAACGGCGTTTAACTGATTTTCCGGCAACTTGAAGACGGGGGCTTCCTCGTCACCCGTAAAAATTATTTCGTCAGACCAGGTGTTTTTGCCGTCCAGACTATATCTCCAACGGAATCCGCTGCCCTTATAAGTATCCGACCACACGATGCAGCCTGCGTTTTTGCCGTCGAACGAGAAGTCCGCAACCGACATATCGGTATTTCCGCGGAAATAATTCACTTTAGACTTCGCCGCAGAGCTTCCCGAAGCTTGTGCCTTCGTCAACGCGTTGGCTTCAGCCGTTCTCATCTGCGAAACGAATACGGAATCCGAACGTTGCGTCTTCGTTTTCTCGTAATTCGGAACTGAGGCTGAGATAGTTTCATTTACGTTTAACACTCTGAAGAGGCAATGCATTGCTACCGGATGGTTCCAGTACGTATCGGCAATGCGTTCCACCAGGCTGCAGAAATTGGCGGTGGTTTTTTTAGGATTTGCCATGAACGTCGTAGTGAGTCCGTACCAGGCGTCAAGGTTCATGGGCTGAACGGCTAAAGCCGCTCCGTAGAGTTTTTCCTGCGTTTCCAAATCGCCGTCGTATACCTTTGCAAGCCAGCAGTATTCTTCGGCTTTTACCAGATTGTCATAGTCGTTTAAGCAGGCCTGGGAGAGATGGAAATAAACGACCGTTCCGCCGGAGTTTCTTTGCCAGGTGGCGTTCCCCCATCCGAGCAAGTGTCTCTCGCCCTTGGTTGCGGCAAGCCAGCCGCCTACGTCGTTGTCGATTGCCCATGAGCCGTTTCCGTTGGCGTCCTGTTTGTAATACAGTATTGCCGCGTGTCCGGGCTGACCGATTACGTGGGCAGGAACACCTCTCGAGGTGCGGATATTCGTTCCGCTCTTGGAAATACCGCCGCACACAGAACCGGTTTTGAACTTATTGTTGAAGTTCATCCAAA
>CAYXBO010000066.1:0-6601 GCA_964463195.1 uncultured Christensenellaceae bacterium
ATTTCGCTTGCCTTTTCGGGGGTGAGCGTCTCGCCCTTTTCCGCGATGATTTCGCCGTCGAACACCACGTCTCTTGCGAGCGTTCTGCCCTCTAAGCGGAGAGCGAGCGACAGCTTCTTGTTGAATTTATAGCGTCCGACGCGGGAAAGGTCGTAGCGTCTCGGGTCGAAGAAGTAGTTGGTAAGAAGAGAATCGACGCCGCTCTGGGTCGGAACCTCGCCCGGTCTTAAGCGACGGTAAAGCTCAATCTTGGCACTCTCGGTGTTTTTGATATCGCCGTCCTTCTGTGCCGTTTTCAAAATGATTTCGTCGTTTGCGAAGAGCTCTGCAAGCTGTTCGTTGGTGCCGAAGCCCAATGCTCTCAAAAGTATGGTCGCGGGGATTTTTCTCGTTCTGTCAACGCGGACGGACAAGGTGTCGCCCAAATCCTGTTCAAACTCCAGCCACGCGCCGCGGGCGGGAATAACCTCCGTGTTGTAGCGGCGGACTCCGTTTTTATCGGTTTCGCCCTTGGTGTAAACGCCGGGGCTTCTGACCAGCTGGGATACGACGACGCGTTCCGCTCCGTTGTAGACGAAGGTTCCGGTGTCGGTCATCTTGGGGAAATCGCCCATAAACACCATAGATTCCATGACCTGTCCCGTTTCTTTCTGGGTAAGTCTAACCTTGACCTTTAAGGAAGCGGTGTACGTCGAATCACGTTCTTTACATTCGTTTTCGGAATACTTGCTGTCGTCGGTTAAGGTATGCTCCAAAAATTCAAGCTGCAGCTTGCCGCTGTAGTCGTTGATAGGAGAAAAGTCTTTGAAAACTTCGGCAATGCCTTCATTGACGAAAGCTTCGTAAGACTTCTTCTGCACCTCGATAAGATATGGAATATCGATGACGTGCTTAATTTTGGAAAAGCTTACTCTCTCGGTATTGCCACATTGGATTTTGTGTGTTTTAAGAGACATTAGGTTACACTCCTTAATAAAAATCAAAATTTCAGGCAATTTATCCCTTTTACGGCGTATTGTCAAGTCCCCGTATTTTTCACCCTGCGCATGACTTCTATATAACGCGCAAAATTCCCCCGTTTCCCCCGTTTTTCTGAAGGGAACCGAAGTTTCAGAGGACAATAATCCACCATAATTTAGACATTATAGCATTTTAGCATCTAAAAATCCGAATGTCAAACGATTTCGGGACAATTCCCGAATAAAAATCACAAAGTTACGTTATACAAGCGTAACCACCGCCCAGCACCTGATAACGCTCGGAGACGTGCCTTCGGAGGTTTTGGCGGTGATACCTATGCGGCTTTCGGAAATATTCAGAATTTCCGACAAATTCCGACGCATTCCGGAAATATGCGGCGCAAGCTTTGGGCTGTCGAGCTCTATTGCAACCGACAGAGACAGGAAGGTTTTGCCCCTTCCGAAAGCCAGCTCCGCCACGTCTTTAAGGAAAAGCCCGCTGTCGGCGTTCTTGAATTTCGGGTCCTTATCTGGGAAACGCTGTCCTATATCCTTCTCGCCCAAAGCAGAAAGTATTGCGTCCGTTACGGCGTGATACGCCGCGTCTCCGTCGCTCCAGGAAAATGAGCCGCCGGCAGGCGCCACGGCTACGCCGCAGATTTTAAGGGGTTTTACGTCGCCCAGACGGTGCAAATCCCAGCCCGAGCCCACCACGGCTTTAATGCCTAAAACGTCCTCTTTGGTGGTTATCTTGCGGTTTTCCACCCGCCCCTTCACTGCGTGGGCTTTGCCGAACGCCCTTCCGTAAACCTCGGATTCGTCGGTGGGCGTTCCCTCGAAACGGCGGTAGGCTTCGGTTATATCCGCGGTATAAAAGCCCTGCGGAGTCTGCGCTGCGGAGAGGGTATCCCTTTTCGGAAATTCCACCAGCTCCCCTTCCTTATTTATAATGCGCACGCTGTCCGCAACGGGTACGACGGGGATTGCCGAGCGGAAGGAAAGAACCCCTTCTATGACCTCGGATATCAGTCCGGCCTCTGTAAACGGTCTCGCGCCGTCGTGAATAAGAACGATATCCGTTTCCACCGCCTTAAGACCGTTTTTTACGCTGTCCGCGCGGGTGCTTCCCCCTCGTACGGTTACAATCGGCTTTCCGGCGTTCAGGTAAGCTTCGGGAACCTCTCTTCCAACAAGCACTATTCCGTCCACCTTCGGGTGCCCGAGAAACGCGCAAAGCGTCCTCTCGAGAACGCTTTCCGAACCGAGCATCAAGGACAGCTTATCCTCTCCCGCTCTCTCGCTTTTCCCCGCGGCTACTATCAGCGCGGTAACGCCTTTTCTGTAATACATCAGCTGTCTCCGGACGGAATAATCTCGTAGAGACCGTCGCTTTCCTTTTTGGCGACCTGTCCGTCGGGCACGGCGAGCACTCTGACGGTCAGCGACTTATCGCCGAAATAAACGGTAAGAATATCCCCGACCTTAACTTCCTTGGCGGGCTTCGCCTCTTTTCCGTTGAGAAACACGCGGTCGCCGCGGCAGGCGTCGCCCGCCACGCTTCTACGCTTTATGAGTCTCGACACCTTCAGGAATTTATCCAGTCTCACTTATTCGTCCTCTCCGTCGTCCTCGTCCTCAAGGTCGTCAACTTCGTAGAAATCCTCGAGGATATTGACTTCCTCTTCATCGTCCTCGTCGTCTTCTTCATCGTCCTCGTCGTCTTCGTCTGAGACTTTATTTGCGGAGACGGAGCCGTAGGGACGGCGGATTCTTCTTCTCGATTTCTTTTTCTTGACTACGAATACGACCGCAACGGCAATCACCGCCGCAAGAAGAACCGCGCCGACAGAGATTAGGATAATCGGAATGATACCGGTGCTCTTGCTTGCCTTGACCTTTTCCCACATGGCGATGAGGTCGGCTTCTTTGGCGCCGAAGTCCTGCATAACGCCGAGCTCGGAGGTGTCGCCGAGGGTGGGATATCTTGCAATGTCCGTGAAGAATTCTTCGAGGAATTCCTCTACGCTCTGCACCACGCCGTCTACGGGGGTGTCGTCGTAAAGTTCCTCGACGAGCGCCTGAACGGCGGCTTCGTTGCCCATAAGAACCGAGCTGTCAACGGCAGAGGTATAACCTACTGCAAGCATATTGCGCATCGCGGCTTCGGGACGGCACATATAGTCCATAAACATCAATGCGGCTCTTTCGTTCTGCGCGGTTTTGGGCATAACCCAACCGTCGAACCAAAGGTTACCGCCTATTTCGGGAGCGTAATAGGCGAGCTCCACTCCGTCGGGGGCTTCGTCTATTGCGTAAAGCGCGTCGCCCGACCAGGCGAGGTTGACGACCGCCGTCCCCGCCACCATATCGTCCTTTCCGAGGTCAACCTCGTAGCCCTTCAGAACGTTTGCGGCTTTCTGCTCCTGAAGAACCGCGCCGACTGCGTCGAGCATTGCGGCAGAAGTGTCGTTTATAAGCTCCTGCGCGGATTTGTCTTCGTAGCCTGTCGGCAGTCCGTCCGTTTCCTTGAGGTACATAACCGCCGCAACGTAAGCGTCTCTCACGCTGTCCTTCATGAGTATTTTGCCGTTTAAGGCGTCGATTTTCGTGGCGTTCCAGAGAATGCCCCAGCCCGCTTCCTCAATCTGTTCTTCGGTAACGTATTTGGTATTATAGAGAATACCCAGCGTCCCCCAGAAATACGGAACCATATAGGAATACATATCGTATTCCTTATCCGCGAAGGTCTCGGAGAGCTTTTCCTTAAAAATCGGATTTACGTTGTCCGTATTCGTCATGTTTTCTTTTTTGATAGGCTGTAAAAAGCCCTTTTCGATAAGACGCTGTATGGCGTACTCGGACGGACAGATGAGGTCTACGACTGAATCGCCCTTTTCTATTTCGGTGAGCATCGTTTCGTTGGTATCGAACGTCGAATAGGTGACGGAAATGGATTTTCCGGTCTGCTCCTTATAGTACGCCTCGAACTCTTTTAAGAGGTCTCTGTCGATATAGTCCTCCCAGTTATAGACGATAAGCTTTTCGTCCGTGGTAACGCAACCTGCCAAAACCCCAACCAAGCACGCGGCGGTCATGGCAACCACCAGCACTAAAGCCAAAATTTTAGTCGTTCTTTTCATTTCTTGCTCTCCTTTTCTTTTTTGATGTTGTGTAAATTGACTAAGAGTATGACGACGAGCATGACGACGAATATTATCGAGAACACCGCGAACCAGAACGGTTCCATACCCTTTACCCTCAAATCGGAATAAATGTAGGTGGAAAGCGTTTCGATACCCGTCGCGCCCTTGTTTATCTGAGTAATTATGAAGTCGTCCATGGAAAGCGTAAAGGACATTACGAAGCCGGAGATAATTCCCGGAGTCATTATGGGGAGCATAACTTTTACGAGCGCCTTCATGGGGCTTGCGCCGAGGTCCAGCGCCGCCTCGTAAACGTTTTTATCCATAGACATCAGCTTCGGCATAACCGATAAAACCACGTACGGCGTACAGAACGCAATGTGCGCGATAATAAGTCTCGGATACCCTTCGGGGAACTTGAAGGTCACGAAGAAAATCATCCAGCTGACCGCCATAACGATTTCGGAATTTATAATGGGAAGCTGGTTCACGTTGTTGACGATGTTCTTCATTCTTCTCGACAGGCTGAAAATTCCGACCGCGGAAACGCTGCCGAGAACGGTCGCTATGACGGAAGAAACCGCGGCGATGACCAAGGTATTGCGGAGAGCCGCCCAAAGCTGCACGCCCTTTCCCGAATTGACGATTGCCGCGTACGAATCGAAGGTTACGCCGTCCGGGAAGGTGAAGTTGGACGTCCCCGAAAAGCTATACACGATTATCAGGAGAATGGGAAGGTACAGCACGCAGAGAACGGCGCCGAGGTAGGTTTTTGCAAGGATTTTCTTTACCATAGATTTTTCACCCCCTGCGCGTCTCCGTCGGAGAACTTATTGAGTAAGAAATTGGACACGAACACGAAGATGAGCATTATTATCGACATGACGCTGCCCACTCCGTAAAGTCCGTGGTTGAATTTGTAGTTGATGCTGTCGCCGAACAAAAGAACCTGATTGTAGGACAAAAGCTCGGATATTGCAAAGGTTGAAATGGTAGGAACGAAAACCATGGTTATTCCGGAAATTATTCCCGAAAGAGAAAGCGGTATCGTCGTGGAAATAAAAACCTTAAAGGGGCTTGCGCCGAGGTCTTCCGCGGCTTCCATATAGCTCTTGTCTATAGAGGATATAGCCGTATGAAGGGGCAGAATCATATAAGGGAGGTAGTTGTAGACCATTCCGAAAAGAACGGTTCCGTACCCCAATCCTACGCCTAAGAAATTCTCGAAAATGGCTTTGGTCGCTAAGGTTCTTAAAAGGAAGTTTACCCACATGGGCATGATAAACAGCAAAACGAGAATTTTGCCCATTTTATATTTGACTAGGAAATATGCGACGGGATAACCGATGAGTAAGCAAATTACCGTGGTTATAAGTCCGATTACGAGCGATTCGCCCAAAACCTTGAGGCTGGCTCCGTCGGAGAAAAAGGCAACGAAATTGTTAAACGTCAGTTGCCCGTTTTCGAGAAATGCGTTTACTAAAATAAGCGCAAGGGGTGTTACTATAAAAATCAGAAGGAACGCCATATAAGGTACGGCAAAGGTCTGCCTTCTGAACTTGAACAGGCTCTTTAATTTCTTCTTAGTCATCGCCGCTAACCCACTCCGTTATCGATTTCCTCGTCAATTCTGACGATGGCGATTTTGTCTTTAGGAACGGAAAGTCCCACTCTGTCGCCCTTCAGCCAATCATCGTCCGTGTCGATAAAGAAATCGAAATAGTCGTCGGTACGGATTATGCACTGATAATAACTGCCTTTGTAAATACTGCTCATTACTTCGCCGCCTATTACGCCGTCCTCCTCGTCGTCGAAAACCTCAACGTCGTCAAAATCGATAACGGCTTTGACGCGGGTTCCTACGGGGAGCTCGGAATTAACCTCGAAATGACCTCCGGCGATATCTATTACGCCCTCCTTCACTATCTCGGTTTCGTACTCATTGATAATACGCGATTTTCTCATAATATGCAAGTCATTGGGGGCAATATATAAACCTACGTTGTCGCCCTCCCTGCACTCCACGTTGTCGTGAACGAGAAGCTCGTTGCCGTTGTAGATTGCGGTGGTCTGGAAATGGTCTCCCTTGAAGACGGATGACTGCACCTCCGCCGTAAAAAGAGCCTTGTCGTCCCCTACGATTTTGATGTCCTCGGGGCGTATTATAACGTCTATCGGCTCGCCCTTTTTGAAGCCTTTATCCACGCATTCAAAGGTCTTATCCATGAACTCGACCTTGTAATCCTCGAGCATAACGCCGGAAAGAATATTAGACTCTCCGATAAAGTCGGCGACGAAGGCGTTGGCTGGCTCGTCGTAAACCTTCTGAGCCGTCCCTATCTGCTGGATTTCGCCGTCCTTCATAACGACTATGGTGTCCGACATGGTGAGGGCCTCCTCCTGGTCGTGGGTGACGTATATAAAGGTAATACCCAGCTGGCGGTGCATGTTTTTAAGCTCAAGCTGCATATCCTTTCTCATTTTGAGGTCGAGAGCTCC
>CAYXBO010000067.1:0-6578 GCA_964463195.1 uncultured Christensenellaceae bacterium
TTGGTTGATTTTTGCAGCGTGGCTTTCTGTTTTGTATCACCCGCAATATTTACAGCACCTACCGTAATTAGCGTTGCCATATTGTACCTTGTTCTTGCGTTATTTTTATTATGGAACTCTTATTTGCATAAACCTAAGAAACAATTTTCGGTTGAGCAATAAATTAATATTTATCGTAGAATATTCGTTTTAGGTTATTACTGCTCCACCATATAAAACCCGAAACGCTATCTGTTTCGGGTTTTACAATGAAATTCGCCTAACGGCGAGCGTAGCGAGCCGCTTGTTATAGCAAGCACCCGCCACAGTGCCGTTTTTCATTTTGACTATACTGTACGCTTGCGGATAAATCGTTTTTATAGTATAACTGATTTATGATATCACATTGGTTTGCTTGGATTTCATTCGGATTATCGATTCTCCTTTTGGCAAAATTTATTGTCCGAAAAAGCAAAATTAAAAAATTGAATAAGATATTCAGTAAAACGCACAAACCACTTGCATATATTATGATTGCTTCCGGTTTGGTGCACGGAATTATCTGCGCCATAAAAACGGACAAGCATATCGCCGTAATAATTTCAGGCGCATTATTAACCGCTTCGGCATTATTTCTTCTTATTGCTTGGTTATGCAGAAAAAAACTCAGAATTTGGATGAAAGCGCATAGAATCGGCTCGCTTGTTTTTTAGTCGCTCTTGTGGTTCATGTTGTGCTTTCTCTGATATAATAAATATTTTATTCGTTTTAGGTAGAAAAATGCAAATTATAATGTATTCCGATAAGTATAAAAACGACGTATTGCAACTGATACTGCATATTCAAAATGATGAAGCTAAAATAAACCTGCCCCTTCGGGAACAACCCGACCTTACAAACATACCCGAATATTATACCGAAAAAGGCGGAGCGTTTTGGTTGGCGGTTAAAGACGGCGCCGTTATCGGAACTATAGGCATCATCAGAACGAACGGTACGTACGGAATTCTGAAAAAGTTTTTCGTGAAATCCGAATACCGCAATAAAAAAATAGGCTTCGCTTTATATAGCGAATTGTTAAGCTTTGCAAAAAGGAACGGTATAACGGGCATCCTTTTGGACACTCCGTCGGTTGCCGTGAAATCTCATAAGTTTTATGAACGGGCGGGTTTTATACGCATTGAAAAAAACGAGCTCCCGATAGAATACGATTATCCCGACAGAAACTCGTTTTTATATCTATTAAAATCGGTTTAGCTTTCGTTTAAGATACGGAATTTTCAGCCGTTCTTTTCAATTCCGTCAATATATTTAAGCAGCTCCGCGAAACCTCCCTTCGGATAGCGGGAGACGTCTTTGTCCGATTTGTTCAAAAGGCAGTCGGTCATAAGGAAAACCTTCATGCCGACGGTTTCCGCCACCATATCCTCGTTTACGTCGTTGCCGACCATGAGGCAGTCGGCGGGTGCTGCGCCGAGGCGCTCGAGTATCTGAAGGTAATAATCGGGGTTGGGTTTGCTGTAGCCAGAATTTTCATATGAAGTTACGTAGTCGAAATCGTCGGGGTTCACGCCAGCCCAGCGCATTCTGTTCTTCTGCCCTATTTCGGGGAATATGGGGTTTGAGGCGAGAACGAGCTTATATCCGCGCTCCTTCAGACTTTTTACCGTCGCCGGAGCATCTTGCGTCGGGGCGCATATCTCCTTAAGGTTGTTGAAACGCGTTTCGTAAAAGGAGTTGAATTTATCCTTGTCTCCGAGCGCTTTTTCGCCGAATATACCCGCGAACGTCTTCCAGAAAACCTCTTCGTTGCTTGCGCGGTTATCGTTTTTAACCATTGCGTAGGTTCCCTTCCACACTCCGTTCACCAACGCTTCGGGGTCGTAGCCTAAGGGCGCGATAAACTTCGTCAGCGCACCGAAATAGTTTTTGGTAAATTCGTCCTGATTCATGGGAAGCAGCGTTCCGTCCAAATCGAAAAAGATATATTTCAGCATAATAAAACCTCCGAGCAGATAAATTATACCCGAGATTGGTAAAGTTGTAAATTAAGAAAAGCTTTATTTTCTGTAATCCGTTCTGCCTAAGAGGAAATCGACGGACATGTCAATATAAGCCATACGACCGACGCCGCACCTCGGCTAAGCTAAAAGCCGAACAAGAAATCCGTTGCTTTTATTCGAGATTTGGAATATAATATTAAGCGTAGTTAACGAGGTGTTTTATGCTAAGTATTATGTCGGCAAAAGAAGCGGCAAAAAAATGGAATATCTCGCAAAGACGGGTTTCCGTTTTATGTGCCGAAAACCGCATCGCCGGCGCAACGATGGTCGGCAATATGTGGATAATTCCAAGCTCCGCGGAAAAGCCGATTGACAAGCGCACCGTTCGTTACGAAAAGGAGCGTTGTGTTTCGTTGAAGCCGTTCGTCAAGTGGGTGGGCGGCAAAAGTCAGCTTTTGGGCGAACTCGAAAAAATGCTGCCTGCCGACGGGGATAAGGTTCTGACAAAATACTGTGAGCCTATGGTAGGCGGCGGCGCATTACTCTTTAACATACTATCGAAATACAATTTTGAGGAACTCTATATCTGCGATATAAACGCCGAGCTTATTAACGCATATCAGGTTGTTAAAAGCGACGTGGATTGCCTTATCGGCAAGCTTCTCAAAATGCAAACGCTGTTTTTGCCCATGGACGAAAGCGGCAGAAAGTCTTATTACTATTCCGTTCGCGATAAATTTAACTCTGTTCCGTTAAGTAACGCTTCGGCAATTGATAAAGCGGCATATTTTATATTTTTAAATAAAACCTGCTTTAACGGACTTTATCGGGTAAACCGTAAAGGACAATTCAACGTCCCCATGGGCGCGTATAAAAATCCTACGATTTGCGACGAGGAAAATTTACGCAACATAAATAAAGCCCTGCAAAACGTAACCGTTGTCTGCGGGGATTACTCGCTTTCTGAAAATTTTATAGATAAAGACACCTTCGTATATATCGACCCGCCCTACCGTCCGATTTCGGAAACCTCCGGCTTCACTTCGTACAATACCGACGCATTCGACGACAGCGAACAAATACGGCTGTCCGAATTTATCAACGAGATAAACGGGTGCGGTGCAAAAATCGTCTTAAGCAATTCCGATCCGAAAAACGTCAATCCGGAGGACTCGTTTTTTGACGATTTATATAAGGATTACAGTATAAAGAGGGTTTCGGCAACCCGCATGATAAACAGCAAAGCCGATAACCGCGGAAAAATCAACGAATTGCTTATCAGTAACTAAGGAGAAAAACATGGCTAATAAAGCTTTCAGACACGATGTGCATTTGGTACCCTTAAATGTGCCGAACAGTGAACAAGAAAATTTCAGAAACCGTTTGCTCGAAATTCCTTATCTTCTTTATGAGGTTGAGACGCTGTCAAACGGTGATAAAATCGTTATAAATAAGCCCGGTGGAAAACGTAGTTTCGGACGTCTTTGCCGTGAAGATTTTATGGTTTTCATATGTCATTTAAGCGATAATACTCTATGGCTTATCAGTCACGCCGAATTGTTTGAAGATATAATGCGAAAAAGAGACTATGATTATAATAAATCTTTAGAGCTGGTTCACGGTTTATATCTTACCTGTTGCGGTCAGGAACCCGATAATGTAATTTCTCACTTAGGCTTATCCGATACTGTCGGATTGCCGATTGAAACGGTTTTGAAGGTTTATAAATGGATTTGGGGACAAGAAGATTGCAACTATCCTACCAAACAAGGGCGGTGGCTTTCAATGGATGCCATATTAAATGCATTCGGAAAAACAAGGGATGAGTTTGAAGTATAAATTACTGAGAAACAAATTCCGCAACAACCGGAAAACCGGCAACGGCTTCCGGCTTTTCGTTTTTCAAACTTAAATAAAAGAACGCCATTCCGTTTGCAGTATTTATTCCGCGAGAATATAATAATAATTATGGCGGAACGTATTTCAAAGGAAAAATTAAGGCGGGCGGGGAAGGTTTTCTTCACGTCGCTGTTTATATCGTCCGTTTCGTTTGGGGGCGGGTTCGTCGTTTTGCCTATGCTCCGCAGAACCTATGCGGAAAAATACAAATGGGTTACCGACGAGGACATGGACAATTATATTGCCCTCGCTCAGGCTTGTCCCGGAACCATCGCCGGAAACACCGCTATGATGATTGGTTTTCAGGTCGCGGGGTATTTAGGGGCGCTACTTGCCATGATTGCTTCCATTATTCCGCCGCTTGCGATAATAACCGTTCTTTCCGTCTTATACCACACTCTTATCGAAAACGTTTACTTCGGCTATATCATGTGCGGAATGAGAGCGGGCGTTGCGGCTGTCATCATGAGTCTCGTTTACGATATGGCGAAACCGTTTTTCAAGCACAAAAACCTGATGGAAATTTTTCTGTTTATCCTCGGGTTCTGTCTTGCGTTTCTGACGAACGTAAGCGTAATATTTATAATTCTCGGGGCGGCTGTTCTCGGAATAATTTACACCTATATAAAGCTCTACATAGAACGCAAAAAAGCCGAGAAACCCAAGGAAATTCCCGATAAAAAGGAGGGCGGAGAATGATTTTCTGGCAGCTCTTTCTCTCCTATCTTCAAATCGGACTTTTCTCCATAGGGGGCGGGCACGCGGCAATTCCGGTCGTTCAGTCCAAAATCGTGGACCAGCTCGGATGGCTCACCATGCAGGAATTTACCGACGTAGTGACGATTGCGGAAATCACCCCCGGACCGCTCGCAATCAACTCGGCGACCTTTATCGGTGAAAAAATCGGCACGGCGTACTACGGCTTCTGGGGCGGAATACTGGGCGGCTTTATCGCAACGTTTGCTTCTGTTCTTCCGTCCATAATATTCGTAATAGCACTTGCCCTTTTATACCGCCGTTTCAATAAGCTCCACGCCGTTCAGGGCGCGCTTTTGGGAATTCGTCCCGCCGTCTCAGGTCTTATCTTTTCGGCGGGTCTCGGAATTCTCCTCCTCTCCTGGTTCGGGACGAGTATTCTTTCGGCAATAAGCGGCGCAAATATCGATTTCCGCGCAATTATGATTTCCGTTTTCTGTCTCGTTCTTCTCCGAACGACAAAAATCAACCCCGTTATCGTCATTCTAATCGGGGGAGTGTTGGGAATTCTTGCCTACGCGCTGTAATTACGTATTGTTTTTTTCGGTTTTTTATGATAAACTAAATATATTAACGTTTCGGAGGGCTCGGAATGCAGCTTTTAATCAAACAGAAATTTTTCGCACTCGGCGACACTTACAACGTTACCGACACTGTGGGTAATGCGGTTTTTAGGATAAAAAGCCGTCTTATTTCGCCTTTTGCGCACAAAAAATACATCAAAAACGCGAGAAGCGGCAAAACTCTTATGACGCTTAAGAGAAAGTTTTTTGCCTGGGGCAGAACCTATATCGTCAAAAATGCTTCTGGCGAGAAAAAAGCAAAAATCAACCAGCCGCCCTTTCATTTCCGCGTAAATTACAATATCGACGGCTACGGCAATAACCTTGCCGTTCAGGGCAACTTTATCGGCTGGGACTTTACGCTCTTTGAAAACGGCGTGCCGATTGGCTCCGTTACCAAAAACCTTGCCTTTACCGACACCTATACTCTCAACATAAATAATCCGCAGGACGCTCCGTTCTTCACGACAATCGTCATTGCAATCGACAATATGTGTCACAACGGCGGACATTAAAAATCCCGCTTATTTGCCGTGTTTAAGTAATCGAATTCAGCCGCGGAAAAACTAATCCCGCGGCTGTTTTTCCTTTAGAGATACGCTTTCAGCGTTTCCAGCTGTTTGTCGTACAGCTTCATCATTTTTTCGCCGAGCTCTGTCTTTAAACCGAGGTTATCGGCTTCGTTCATCAGTCGCGTTACGGCAATAACGCCCATGTTTACGCCCTGAATGACGATTTCCGCAAGCTTCGACGAGCTCTTGTCCGTCATGGTGTTGAACGCCAGCCCTCCGCGCATCATGAGCTTGGTCATAATCGGCGCGCCGTCTACCGAATAGCCTTCGGCTTTTATTTTAGGTTCGACCTCTAAGCGGAACTGCGCGTATTCCTTAAGCTGCGAAGTGAAAAAGCTTTTCAGGGATTTCTCTTCCGCCATGGGCTTGATAGCTTTTATACTGTCTTCCCCCATCGACGCCTGTTTGTAAAGACCCTGATAAAATTCCCCTTGCGTCAACCCTACCGCCTCTCCCTCGTGATGTCGACCTTCTGTAGTGGAAGAAGAGCCCGACTTCTTGCCGCCGGACTTCTTTTCGCTGCCGCAGCTGCAACCGGATTTTCCGGAAGAACCGCAGCCGGTTGTCTGAGTCTTTGCGCGGGAAGTGTTGCCTGCGCTTGCTTTAGTCGTTGTTTTGTGTTGAGCTTGTGCCATTTTAAGCCTCCTTTTTTAGGTTTATATCTTGATTGTTCCTTTCGACAAAAAATTTATACAAGTGTTGCGTACTTTTTTCTGCGAAGAAAATACATTGCTTAAGGCGGATATTTTATTTAAGACTGGATTGCTTTGCAGCTAACGCTCCGCGCAATGACACCACCCTACGGG
>CAYXBO010000068.1:0-6545 GCA_964463195.1 uncultured Christensenellaceae bacterium
TTCAGTACGCGCCCGTCGCGCTCGCACTTAAAAAGCCGCAATCTGCAACCCTTCTCTGCGCTTTGGCACAGCAGAAGGGTTAAACACAAGAGCGCATCCTGCGTCCTTTTTGCATGACTTGCCTCTTTTATTGTTGATACTGATTTTAGGAGAAAAGTATGAGTTCTTTGGATTTATTTTTAATTGTTACGCCGATGGCTCTGAGCTTTGTGACTTTTTTTACAATGGAATTTCTAATCGCATTCAAGATATGTAAGTGGAAGCGGTGGATAAATTATTTTATTATTTATGCTCCTTGCTATATTATTGATATATTTACATTTATATTTGTTTCAAATGCTGCGGATGAAGTTGTTCTACCTATGAAAATCGTGTCGTTGATAGTTCCGATAGTTTATGCGACAATAAACTATTTCACTTCTAAAAAGAAGTATTACGTTTGTGACGAAAACAATAATATAGTTGAAGAGGAGTAGATTGTTTTTCGTTCAGAGCATTTAAGTAATTAACAAAGTATATATTATATGATTGTTATTTATATAAATATAATATATAATAATCATTATGAAGAGATACTCTAAGATAATTGTCGGAATAGTGACTGTTGTCGCGGTAGTCGGCGTGGTAGTTGCGTGCTGTTTAGTTGCGGGTTGCAAGCCTGCGGAAGCTTTATATACTGTTGACCGGTACGAGAAACCGTCGGGACTTCAGGACGGACAGCTTGATTTTGAATGGAAAGTTAAAAGAGCCGGCAATCCTTCGGCTATAGTTTTTAACGACGTGCGTGCGGCTTTCAGTGTTGACGGGCTTACGTTTCCGTCGGGGCTTCGCTCTGTGGAGTACAGCGCGTCTAATTACGTTCCTGTAAAAGACAATCTTTGGGAATACTGGGGCGATAACGGGCACAACATCGCGGTATTTCATACGGAAAGCTTTTCGGTGGGAACTCCCGCAGAATATTATTCCAAAATAAGAAGAGCGGGCGGAACTTTCGTTGGCAGTGACGGTTCCGAAAACAGCGAAACTCTGTCGGTCAGTCTCGCGCGTGCTTTTGCAACAGAATACGCTAAGGAATTCGACGGAGAGGTCGCAAAATATAATAAAGCGGCTAACGACGACGATTTGGAAATTCCCGACGTCCGTTTTGTCGGAAGCGGAGTGGGTGCGTTGTACGCCGTTTTTGCAGCGGATTACATTTACGGCGCATATACCGAGAAGTACGTTTCCGAATATCTTCTTCCCGACCGCTTGGCGATAATAAATCCGTGGTTTGCGGACGAAGCGGTTTTGTCCGACGTTGCGGACGCAGTAGAGCGGCTGGCGCGTTTCGGCGTGGTGATAGAGTATATCGAAAGCGATTCTCAGGCTGACAGCCTGTTTACCGACGCGCAGGTGGCGGCGCATAACCGCATTATCCGTCAGAGCGCATACCTTAAAATGCGCGAGAGCTACTCCGGAGGGCTCACCCCAGAGACCAAAGAGCAAATAGGAATGGCGTGGTATCTTGCTTCCGTCAACGGCTCCGACTATTTCAGATTGAGTCAGGACCCGACTACGGAGAGGAGCAGAAAGCCCGTCTACAATATTCCCGATTTGTACTACAATACCTATAACAATTTTGCGGTCAGCGCATGGACTCCTACGCCTTATCTCCGCTTGCTTCGCGGGGTAAGCTTTACGCAGAAGACCTACAATTACGATAAAAACACCGCTACCGATTATACTTCCGACAAATTCAGAATAGAATTGTATCAGTATTCGGATAAAGTCGGTCTGAGAGTTGGCGGATACGCCTTTGCCGACGTAAATGGCGACAATATCTTAAACGACGGCAGAATTTCGGGGGTTTTAAAGAACGTCAAGGTTGAGCTCGTATATAAGGACGGCAGCAGCTCTACTTCCGAGGAAACCGTAGCAGGTACGACGGTCACGGACGAGAGAGGATTTTATCTCTTCGAGCTGGACGCTGCAACCTACAACGTGAGAAACCGCACTGTATACGTCCGGTTCTACCGTCCCAATTACCGCTATTCTTACAGTAAGAATTCCGGAACGCTTACGGAGGACGTTGCCATGTGGTATTCGACCGCCGACGGAAATCTGACGACAGTCGGTTCTTACTACAGCGATATAAACAGAACCAGCCGCACCAACAGGCTGATTAACTGCGGGTTCAAGCCGTCTGACAAAGAGGGAGAAAAATAATATGGGCGAGTCTATCGCGCAGTTCTTTTACGACGTTTTCAAAAGCGAATACCTGTCGGTATTTCTGATTTCGATTATTCCGATGATAGAGGTCAGGGGAGCGATACCTATCGGAGTTTCGATGGGTATGAATATATGGATTTCGTACGTATTTTCGGTGCTTTCCGCGCTCGTAATATGTCCGATACTTATCTTCTTTTTAAAGCCCATACTTAACGCTCTCAAAAAAACCAGATTTTTTAAGAAAATTGCGCTCGCTTTTGAGGAAATGTTCGGCGATAAAGCCAAGAAAATCAATGATAAGACCCTGAACGTAGACGAAAATTCCGACAGAGCCCGAAAAAAACGCTTAAAAAATACGCTTTACAAGATGCTCGGCGTGTTTATGTTCGTGGCAATTCCGCTTCCCATGACCGGAGTGTGGACGGGAACGGCGGTCGCCGTCTTCGTAGGGCTTAAATGGTACCAGTCTTTAGCGGCGATTGTAGTCGGTAATTTCTGTGCCGGAGCGATAATAACGCTTCTGACGCTGTGGCTCGGAGATAACAGCTTCATAATACTTTGGGTGCTTCTGGCGTTCGTGGTGATTTCGCTTGCGGGACTTCTCATCGGAATGTACCGTAAGAACAGAAAGAACAAGGCGGCGGCAGAAGCCGAAGTACATACGGAAGATGCGGGAGACAAAACCGATGGCGAAGTATAAATGCGTGGTATTCGACCTTGACGGAACCTTAACGAATACGCTGGAGGACTTAAAGACCAGCGTCAATTTTGCGCTTGACAAACAGGGCTTTCAGGAGAGAAGCTTAAAAGAAATCCGCTCGTTTGTGGGGAACGGCGTAAAAAAGCTTGTCGACAGGGCGTTACCGGAAGGCACCGCGGCGGAAATTGCCGATAAGGTTTTTGCCGATTTCAAAGAGCACTACGCCGTGCACTGTCTCGACAACACCGCGCCGTACGACGGAGTGTCGGAGGTTTTGCGGTCACTCAAAAAAGAGGGCGTGAAAACCGCCATAGTTTCCAACAAGAGCCATCCGGAGGTGGAAGAGATTGCCGCGAGATTTTTCGGAGGTCTTATAGATAAAGCCGTGGGCGTTTCGGAAACCGTTGCCTGCAAGCCCTCTCCCGATTCGGTAAATTTTGCGTTGTCCGCACTTAAAGTTGCAAAAGAGGATTGCGTTCTGGTCGGAGATTCTCTCGTCGATATGGCTACCGCGAAGAATTCGGGCTTGCCGTTTATTGCCGTAACCTGGGGTTTTGTGGACAGACAGGTTCTCATCGGAAACGGCGCAACGCTGCTTGCCGACGACTCGTCCCGATTGGCTGAGCTTTTGGGGCTATAATTCTGTTTTTTATAGAGAGGTTTCGGGCTTTTCCGGAAATTTCTTCCAAACGGTAAAAAAATAGTTAAATTTTAGTAACCAATATTAGGTTGGGGTATTGTAATCGCCTCAATTTTTTGTTATAATCGACATAGAATTATATAACAACTACGCGCACGCGAAGAAAAACGCGCGGGTTGGGAGAAAAATTATGTTAGAAGTCAAGGACGTTTGCGCAAGAGCAAAGGCGGCGGCGAACCGTTTCAATACGGTGACGACCGAGGAGAAGAACCGCATTCTCGAGGTTATCGGGGAGCGGATACTTGCCAATGAAGCGGAAATTTTAGAGGCCAACCGCACGGATATTCTGCGCGCTGCCGAAGCGGGGCGCGAATCCCATTTGATAGACAGGCTGAGACTTACTCACGAAAGACTGGTCGGTGTGGTTGACGGGATTAAAGACGTTATCGCGCTTCCGGACCCTGTCGGAGAGGTTTTTGAAAGCTACGAACGCCCCAACGGTCTTAAAGTCGAAAAGAGAAGAGTGCCTTTAGGCGTTATCGCGATAATCTACGAAGCGCGTCCTAACGTTACCGTTGACGCGGCTGTACTTGCCATAAAGAGCGGAAACGGCGTTGTTCTGAGAGGCTCGAGAGACGCGACGGCGTCCAATATCGCGCTGATTTCCGTCATGAGAAAAGCTATCAAGGACCTCGGGTTCAACAACGATATCGTTTCATATATCGAGGGTGCGGAGAGAAGCCGTTCGGTGGAGCTTTTAGAGCAGTCCAGCTTCGTGGACGTGGTAATTCCGAGAGGCGGCGAGTCTTTGAAGAACTTCGTTTTGTCGACCGCAAAGATGCCGGTTATCGCCTCCGCCGGCGGCAACTGCCACGTGTTCGTGGAGAAAACCGCCGATTTCAAAATGGCTTACGAAATTCTGGAAAACGGGAAAACCCAGCGTCCGTCGGTTTGCAACGCCACCGAAACGCTGTTGGTCGACGCGGCGATTGCCAAAGAGTTTTTAACGTACGCATTGCCGAGACTTGCGGCGAAGGGCGTGGAAATAAGGGGGACCTCAGACGTTAAAGCGATTTACGAGCCCACGGTTCTGGTCGGTGAAAGCGAGTATTATAAAGAGTATATCTCCTTAATTCTCAAGGTTGCTATCGTGAAGAGCACGGAAACGGCAATAAACTTTGTCAGTCGTTTCGGCACCCACCATTCCGACGTAATCGTTACGGAGGACGCAAAAGAAGCGGAAAAGTTCCTGAACGGCGTGGACAGCGCGGCGGTTTACTGGAACGCTTCGACGCGTTTTACAGACGGCAACGAGTTGGGACTCGGCGCGGAAATGGGTATATGCACTCAGAAATTACATTGCAGAGGTCCCATAGGACTCAGAGAGCTGACGAGCTATAAGTTCGTCGTAAAGGGCAACGGGCAAATCCGCTGACCCTGAAATACTTGCATAGGAGGAGACTTGAATGAAAAAAATAGCAGTGCTTACTTCGGGCGGCGACGCGCCGGGAATGAACGCGGCGATACGTGCGGTCGTCCGCGCGGCGATTGACGATGATATAGAGGTATTCGGCGTAGAACGCGGATATATCGGACTAATCAACGGAAATTTAGCTCCGATGAACAGGCGTTCGGTGTCCGACACGGTGCACCGCGGCGGAACGATACTGAAAACCGCGAGATGTCCCGAATTCAATACTGTCGAAGGTCGTCAGAAGGCTGCGGACGTCATAAGCGCCTTCGGAATAGACGGACTTGTGGTCATCGGCGGAGACGGTTCCTTCCGCGGAATGAGAGATTTGTATCACGACATAAAGCTTCCTTGCGTGGGTATACCCGGAACTATCGATAACGATTTGGCATATACCGATTTTACCCTCGGCTTCGACACGGCGGTAAACACCGTTCTTTCGGCAATAAACAGCGTCAGAGACACCATGACCTCTCACGACAGAGCGTGCGTTATCGAGGTTATGGGCAGAAAGTGCGGAGATATCGCGGTTTACGCGGGTCTTGCGGGCGGCGCGGAATTTATACTGGTTCCGGAAATTCCCTACGACCTAGACGAGCTTTGCCGTGAAATCAAGAAAAACCGCATTAAAGGCAAATCCAGCAACCTCATTCTTCTTGCGGAAGGCGCGGGAGAGTGTTACCAGATGAAAAAGGATATGGAAGCCAAAATGGACGGTTTGGTACTCCATACCGTCAAACTCGGATACATTCAGAGAGGCGGAACGCCCACTATGTCCGACAGAGTCTTCGCCGCCCGTTGCGGTTCCCGCGCGGTGGAGCTTCTGAAAAACGGTCTGGACGGCGCACGCGTCGTGGGTATCAAGAACAACGCAATAATAGACTTATCGGTCGACGAGGCTCTCGCAATGCCCCGCGTGTTCGATAAGGAATTATACAAAATCGCTCAGGTTCTGGGCAAATAACAGAGAAATAATTTTATTGGAGGCAGACAACCTATGAAAACAGTTTTGAAAGGCGCTTGTATGTTCGGACAGTCCGGCGGACCGTCTTCGGTTATCAACAGCAGCGCGGCGGGCGTATTTACCGAGGCTTTGAAGCAGGAAGCCATAACCGAAGTTTACGGTGCGGCTCACGGTATCCGCGGAGTGCTCAACGAAGAATTTTACGACATTTCCAAAGAGGATATGAAAGAACTTATGCTCTTAAAAAACACTCCTTCTTCGGCGCTCGGTTCGGTAAGATACAAATTGAAGCCCGAAAAAGTGGACGATACCGACTATAAGAGACTTCTCGAAGTTTTCAAGAAATACAACATCCGTTATTTCTTCTATAACGGCGGCAACGACTCTATGGACACCTGCAACAAGATTTCCAAATTCATGAAGAAATCCGGTTGGGAGTGCAGAGTTATGGGCGTTCCTAAAACCATCGACAACGACCTTTGCGGAACTGACCATTGCCCCGGCTACGGCTCCGCCGCGAAATACGTCGCGACCACGATGATGGAATTAAAGCTCGACGCAA
>CAYXBO010000069.1:0-6525 GCA_964463195.1 uncultured Christensenellaceae bacterium
GGTAACGGGTCCGGATATCATATTTTTCTGGGTCGCGCGTATGATTTTCTCGGGCGTAAAACACATGAAAGAGGTTCCCTTTAAGGAGGTTCTCATTCACGGTATCGTCCGTGACAGTCAGGGCAGAAAGATGTCGAAGTCCCTCGGCAACGGGGTAGACCCATTAGAGGTTATCGAAAAGTACGGCGCGGACAGCCTGAGATTTTCCTTAATGACCGGAGTCGCCCCCGGGGGAGACATCAGGTATCAGGAAGAGCGCATTGAGTCTGCCCGCAACTTTATGAATAAGCTGTGGAACGCCGCCCGTTTCGTTCATATGAACTGCGACGGATACGAAATAAAAGATATATCCGAAATAAAGCTTACGGCAGCCGATAAATGGATAATTGCAAAGATGAGCATACTTTCCGCCGAAATCGAGAAGAATCTCGACAAGTACGAAATAGGTCTTGCCGCTCAGAAGCTTTACGATTTTATCTGGTCGGATTTCTGCGACTGGTATATAGAGCTTGCAAAGCCCATGCTTTACGGCGAGGACGAAGCCAAAAAGACGGCAGCAAGAAGCGCGCTCAAATACGTATTGGGCAACGTACTGAAGCTTTTGCATCCCTTTACACCGTTCGTTACCGAAAAGCTGTGGAAGGAATTGGGATTTGCCGGAGTTCTGATGCTTCAGCACTATCCCACTTCTGCGGATTTTGAGGATTTCGGGAAGGAAGCCGCCGATTTTGAAATTATTATGGAAATCGTCCGCTCCGTCCGTCAGACGCGCGCCGAGCTTTCGGTTGAGCCTTCCAAGCGCCCCGAGCTCTACGTTGTGACGGATTTGTCCGCCGAGTACGTTTCGGCAATGGAAGAGAGTATCAAAAAACTTGCGACGGTCGCTGCTGTCAGAAAGGTTGCCTCAAAAGCGGAAATTGCCGAAAACAAACTGTCTCAGACCGTCGTTTCGGGTGCGGAAATTTATATGCCGCTCGGCGAGCTCGTGGATTTTGAGGTGGAAAAGGCGAGGACGCAGAAGGAAATCGCCAAAACCGAAGCCGAAATCAAGCGCGGAGAGGGTATGCTCAATAACGCCGGCTTCATAGCTAAGGCTCCCGCTGCATTAGTCGAGCAGGAAAAACAGAAGCTTGCCGCAAACAAAGACCGCTTGGCAAAGCTCAAAGAAAAATTGCAGGATTTGCTGTAATACAATACGAATATGGCGAATAAAAAGATTTCCAAAAAAACCGTCAATAAGGCGAAAAATACTGTTAAAAAGACGGCTAAGAAGCACCCGAAATTAGTCCTCGCGATTGCTATTATATTGATTATAGTAATCGTCGGGCTCGTTGTCGGCGCGTACTTCTACACGGACGGCGACTTCTCGAGACTGCCTTATCTTCTCGGTTTAAAGGAGGAGCCGCCTGCGGTTACCCCTCCGGCGGGGCTGGGCATAGAAGGTCAGCTTGCCATTTACTGTATCAACGTAGGACAGGGTAATTCCGCGCTGATTGCCTTCCCCGACGGGAAGTTTATGCTTGTCGACGCCGGAAACACCAAAACCTCGGTTATGGATTCCGCGGCAGCCAAACAGAACCTGTTTTCGACGATAGATTCCGTGACTGGCGACGGCGAAATCGATTATCTTCTGGCAACCCATCCGGACGCGGACCATACCAACCTTTTGGACGACGTTATGGAAAACTATCAGGTCAATACCGTTATTTATAACGATTCCCGAGAAAAAACCTCAACCTATCAGAAATTTGTAAACCTTGCGGCAGTGGAGCCCGATTGTCAGGTCGTGAAAATTGCGGGAAACGGATTTGAAAGCGGCGGGAACGAATATCAGATTACCGGAAGCTATCAGTCTTATACTTATACCGTCACCGTGTACGCGCCTGGCTACGAAACCTTCAACAATAAAGCCAACGATATGTCGCCTATTGTCGTTTTTGAATACTGCGGCTTTGAAGGAATCATCTACGGCGACGGAACCACCGCGACGGAAGAGTGGTGGATAAATTATATTAAGGAAACGGATAACGTAAACGAGTTCGACATTGACTTTCTGTACGTTGCCCACCACGGCTCCGGCTCTTCGTCGGGCGAAGCTTTTCTCCGCTTCGTAAAAGCTGAATACGCCGTCGTATCCTGCGGTGAGGCGAATTCTTACGGTCACCCGACCGAATCCGTTATGACGAGACTGGACACCTTGGGCGTCGCGACCTACAGAACCGACAAGCACGGAACCACAATCGTTGCCGTATCTCCCGACGGGAATTTCGGTTTTGTTCCGCAAAATACCGTTCCTATTGAGAATAATTCGGTAGGTCGTAACGATTTGATAATTTCCGCCTCTAATTCTTGACGGGGAATTTTGCAAAAACAGTTGCGGGCGACGGCTTAGTGTGTTAGAATATTTAAGCATATAAAGATATTAGGAGTGCAAAATGGCTTTGAACAACCTGTTAATGGCATTCGACGCTTATACTTTTTATTTCGCGATGTCCATTACTTTTATGGTTATAATGGTGCTTTTGAGCATTGCGATGATTATAATCGTCATGCTTCAGAAAGGTACGGATAATAATTTGGGCGCGATTACCGGCTCGAGCGACAGCTTCTTCGGGAAAAACAAGTCGAGAAGCGTGGACGCCAAGCTGAAAAGAGCGACCGTCGGCATCGCCGCCGGTATCATTATTGCTGCGGTACTGTTTTTCGTAATTCAGATTCTGAAAAACGCTATCGGTTGATAATAACGGGTTAAAATAATACCGGACGAGGCGACTTCAATGTCGCTTTCGTTGTTTTTAGGGGAAGACATGGAAGGCAAAATACTTGCGACCAACAGAAAGGCTTATCACGATTTTTTCGTGGAAGCGACGTACGAAGCGGGTATAGTTCTGGAAGGGAGTGAGGTTAAGTCGATAAGACTCGGCAATGCCAACCTTCGGGACAGCTTCTGCATAATAAAAAACGGCAGACTGTCTTTGATTGGAATGCACGTTTCCCCCTATAAAATGGGTAGCTACTACAATCCCGACCCCAAAAGAACGCGCGAGCTTCTTATGAGAAAGGATGAAATCAGGAAGCTTGCCGCCAAAGTGAACGAAAAAGGGTATACTTTAGTTGCCACGAAGCTTTATCTCAAACAGGCTTTGGTTAAAGTGGAGCTGGCGCTCTGCAAGGGTAAAGAGGGGAAGGACAAACGCCAGTCTATAAAGGAACGCGATATGAAACGCGAGGCGGAACGGGCAATCAAGGAGTTTTACCCATAGCCAATATCGGTCGAACACATCCTAATCCGACTGTTTTCGGCTCTCTCTGCGTTAAACTCCCTCGACGTAGGGCAAGGCTACGACTTCGGTCGTTTGCCTTGAGATAGCGCAAAAACAGTTCGGTTATGACACTTCGTTATGTGTTCGCCGAAATTGGCTATGGGCATGGGAATTTTTGAGAAACGTAAGAAATTTATAGGAGAACATAAAATGAAAATCTCAACCAAATGCGTGCAATCGGGCTATCAGTCGAAAAACGGCGAGGCGAGAATTATGCCTATAGTCCAGTCGACCACGTTCCAATACGACACCCCCGAGGAAATGACCGAATTGTTCGACCTCAAAAAAGCCGGATATTTTTACACGAGACTGGGAAATCCGACTTTGGGCGGTCTCGAGGAGAAAATTTCCGCTCTGGAAGGCGGCGTCGGCGCCATGGCTACCGCAAGCGGAATGAGTGCGACGATGATTGCCGTTCTTAACGTAGTGAAGGCCGGTGAGAACTTCCTGTCCTCCTCCGAGATTTACGGAGGCACCTTCAATCTCTTCGAGCACACCTTCAAAAAGATGGGGATTGAGTGCCGCTTTTTCCGTCCCGAAGCGGACGCTTCCGAGATAGAAGCTCTCATAGACGACAACACCAAGGCGATTTTCTGCGAGACTATCGCAAACCCTGCGGGGACGGTTTTCGACTTTGAAAAGGTCGTCGGAATTGCCGAAAAGTACGGTATCGTTACGGTTTGCGACAACACCATAGCAACTCCCGTTATCTGCCGCCCGATTGAGCTCGGAATAAACGTGATAACTCACGCCTCCACCAAGTATATCGACGGTCACGCAACCAGCGTCGGCGGAATAATAGTCGACGGCGGCAACTTCACGTTTAAGGGTAATAAGCGTTATCCCGACTACAACGAACCCGACGTAAGCTATCACGGTTTGGTTTTCGCAGACGCGGGAGCAGGATGCTATATCCTTCGCGCGAGAACGGTGTTTATGAGAGACCTCGGCGCGCAGATGGCTCCGATGAACGCATTCTTAACCAACCTCGGCGCGGAAACTCTTCACCTCAGAATGAAGGCTCACAGCTACAACGCCTTAAAGGTTGCGGAAATGCTCTCCGAAAACGAGAACGTCGAGTGGGTTTCCTATCCCGGACTCCCCACCGATAAAAACCACGCCTTATCGGAAAAGTATTTCGACGGCGGTCTTGCATCCGGTATGGTTACGTTCGGAATAAAGGGCGGCGAAGAGGAAGCTATAAAATTCCAGAAAGCGCTTAAGCTCATAAAAATAGTTACCCATATCGCCGACGCGAGAAGCTGCGTTCTCCATCCCGCGTCAACCACCCACAGACAGCTTTCGGACGAAGGTCTTAAAAGCTGCGGAATTACCAGAAATCTCGTCCGCCTGTCCATCGGTATCGAGGATGCGGAGGATATCGTAGAGGACGTAAAACAGGCGCTTGCCGCGTCGCAGAAATAAAAAATACCAAGGAGAAGGGCAATGCCTATAGTTATTCCCAAAGACATTCCGGCATACGAAATTCTTAAAAGCGAAAACATATTCGCTATGGATTCCGCGCGCGCGAACGAGCAGGACATAAGACCTCTCGACATAGCTATAGTCAATCTGATGCCCACAAAAATCGAGACGGAAACGCAGCTCATGCGTTTGCTTTCCAACACTCCCATTCAGGTCAATATAACCCTCATCCGCATGGGGACGCACAACGCCAAAAACACTTCCGAAGCGCACCTCGGAAAATTCTACAAGGTGTTTGAACAGGTTAAGAACAGACACTTCGACGGAATGATTGTTACCGGCGCGCCCGTTGAGAAACTGGAGTACGAGTCGGTCAATTATTGGGAGGAGCTCTGCGATATTTTCGACTTCGCAAGGGACAACGTAACCTCTACGGTTTTTATATGCTGGGGCGCTCAGGCTGCCCTCAGATACTATTACGGGATACCAAAGTACGAGCTTTCCGAAAAACTGTTCGGCGTTTTCCCGTGCAAAGCCATAAACCGTTTCGACCCTCTCATAAAGGGGCTCGACGACGTATTTTACGTTCCTCACTCAAGACACACTGCGGTGGATTCGGCAAGCGTTATAAAGGAGCCTTCCTTGGAAATCCTCGCGGAAGGGGACGAGTGCGGGCTGTCCATCGTTAAGGACAGGGACGGTTCTAAGGTGTTCTTCTTTGGGCACTCCGAATACGACCGAGAGACGCTTGGCAACGAGTACAGAAGAGACCTCGATAAAGGTCTTCCGATAAATCCGCCCGCAAATTATTTTGCGCCGGACGGAAGGGTTGACGCGAAGTGGATTTCTACGGCGAACATACTGTTTTCCAACTGGCTCAACCACTACGTCTATCAGGTAACTCCCTTTAGCTTCGACTGATATGCGCGTCGATAAGCTGTACCTTAAGGATTTTCTGAGTTATCGGGAAGAGTTCGTCGAACCGGAGGACGGACTGAACGTGCTGGTCGGCAAAAACGCCGAAGGGAAAACCAATCTTATAGATTCCATATTCCTTGCCTCGCTCGCCCGCTCGTCGCGGCAGATGAAGGATAAGGATTTGGTCAACTTCGGGTCGGATACCTGGGCGCATATCAAAATAAGGGTTGTCAAGCGGTATTCCACCCACACCGTGGAAATGACCGTCGATAAGCAGGGCAAAAAGAGAGTGCTCGTTGACGGACTTCCCATTGCGAGGGCGGGAGAGCTCATGGGGGTTCTCAACGTGGTATTCTTCTCGCCCGACGAGATGAAGCTCGTAAAGGAAAGCCCCGACTACAGACGGCGTTTTCTGGATATTTCGCTGTCGCAGCAGTCGAAAAACTATTTTTATACGCTGGTAAGATACAATAAACTCTTAGCCCAGCGCAACAAGATACTGAAGGAGCCCATTCCCGACGAAAAGAAACGGGATATGCTGTATATAGTTACCGACGGACTCGCCGCGGCGGCTGCGGAAATTGCCAAAGCCAGACACGGTTTTATAAGGAAACTGTCGGTCGACGCGGACGAGGAGCATAAAAAGCTCACCAAAGGAGAACCTCTTTCTCTCGAGTACGTCTGCGACGTGGACGCTGATAGTTGTACCAAGGAAAATTACCTCGCGCTCTTTGAACAAGGCACGGACAAGGATTTGAAACTTCAGTACACGACGACCGGCATTCACCGCGACGACCTGAAGATTTCGGCTGCGGGTATTGACCTCAGGCATTTCGGAAGTCAGGGACAGCAGCGTTCC
>CAYXBO010000070.1:0-6429 GCA_964463195.1 uncultured Christensenellaceae bacterium
TTCCGCTTGCACAAGGCTTTTTTTGGTTCTTTTTTTCTCCCGAAAAAAAGAACACCGACAAAACGCCGACAACTTTACGTAAAATTTTGGACAAACGCGCGCGCGTTATGTTATAATCCTATAAAATTATAAACAGTTTAAAGTGGAGGCTATATGAAAAAGGAAAATCCTTCGACGGATTTCGTCAAACTGGAAAAAGATATCCTCGAGTTCTGGGAGCGCGAAAAGTGCTTTGAAAAGCTGGTTGAGAAGAATAAAAACGGCAAGCGTTTCCGTTTCCTCGACGGACCGATTACCGCCAACAACCCGATGGGAATTCACCACGCCTGGGGTCGTACGTTAAAGGACATGTATATTAAATACAATTCCATGCTCGGAAAATCCTGTCAATATCAGAACGGTTTCGACGCTCAGGGACTTTGGGTCGAGGTCGAGGTTGAGAAGGAGCTCGGCGTTAAAACCAAAAGAGACATCGTCGAGTACGGAATGGACAAGTTCACCGATAAATGTATGGAGCGCGTCAAGAAGTTCTCGGGAGTTATCACCGAACAGTCCAAGCGCCTCGGACAGTGGATGGACTGGGAGAATTCCTATTTCACTAACACCGACTTGAACATTACTTCGATATGGCACTTTTTAAAGGTCTGCTACGAAAAGGGCTGGCTGGTAAAATCCTACCGCCCGATGCCCTGGTGCCCCCGTTGCGGAACCAGCCTTTCCGAGCACGAAATGAGCGGCAGCTACAAAGAGGTAACGCACACCTCCATTTATTCCAAGCTTCAGATTGACGGAACTAACGACTGTATGATACTTTGGACGACCACGCCGTGGACGCTTACCGCGAACGTGGCGCTTGCCGTAAACCCCGATTTGGATTACTTAAGAGTTGCCGTAAAGTCCGACAGCCGCAAAATGATAGTCGGTAAAAACGCGTTGAAGAAGCTTGCTGGAGACATCGTTACCGTTGAAGCGGAATTTAAGGGTTCGGAGCTTGTGGGTAAGACCTACGAAACCTGCTTCCCTGATTTGGCTGCTCAGAATTTCGTACACAAAATCATCCCTTGGGATGCCGTAGACGCGGAAGAGGGAACCGGAATCGTACATATCGCTCCCGGATGCGGTGCGGAAGACTTCGAGCTCGGCAAGCAATTCGACCTTCCGATGATATGCCCGATTGACGAGGAAGGCGTGGTTCTTCCGGAGTTCGGCGAGTTCGGCGGGAAGTCCACCGTGGACGTCAAAGCCGACGTCGTTGCCGCTCTCGATAAGGTCAACAAGCTCTATAAAACCGAAGAGTATACCCACAGCTATCCGTACTGCTGGCGCTGCAAAACCGACGTTGTGTTCAAGCTCGTCGAGGAGTGGAGCATAAAGACGGACGAAATCCGTCCTCTCCTTATCGCCGCCGCAAACACCGTCAAGTGGGAGCCGGAGTTTGCAGGGAAGCGTATGCTCGACTGGCTCAACAACATGCACGACTGGACGATATCGAGAAAGCGTTTTTACGGCTTGCCGCTTCCCTTCTACGAATGCAAAAAGTGCGGTCATCTGACCGTCGTCGGCAGCCGCGAAGAGCTGAAGAAGCTCGCGGTTGAGGGTGACGTGGACGCAATTCCGCATCTGCACAGACCTTATATCGACGATATCAAAATCAAATGTCCGCATTGCGGCGAGACGGTTTCCCGTGTTCCCGAAGTCGGCGACTGCTGGCTTGACGCGGGTATAACGCCGTTCTCCACCAAAAAGTATTTCTCCGATAAGAAGTATTTTGAAGAGAACTTCCCCTCGGAGCTCGTACTCGAAATGAAGGAACAGCTCAGACTTTGGTTCTATTCGCTGCTGTTTATGTCGGTTACGCTTACCGGCAAGGCACCTTACGAAAAGGTCGTAACTCACTCCTCGGTCGTCAACGAAGAGGGCGGCAAGTTCTCCAAGACCGGCTACATGATTCGTTTCGACGAAGCCGCGGAGAAAATCGGAGCGGACCCCGTCCGTTATCTCTACGCCTCCGCGCCCGTAGGAGTCGACGTCCGTTTCGGTTATAACCTTACCGACGAGGCGAGAAGAAAGATTATCGCGTTCTGGAACGTGTACGTCTTCTTCAATCTGTACGCCTCCATCGACAACCCCGACGTCGCCGGCAGAACCCCCGACTTCTCCAAGCTCACGCACAGCGACAAATGGCTGATTGCAAGGACGGATAAGTTCCTGAAAATCGCCAAACAGGCGATGAATGACTGCCGTTCCGCAGCTCTCGTCAAGGAATTCGAGGCATATACCGACGAGGTTTCCAACTGGTATATCCGCATTAACCGCAAGCGTTTCTGGAAGTCGACCGACGTCGAGGATAAGCTGAACGCCTACTGGTGCCTGTACCGCGCGATAAAAACCACCGTCGGCGTGATGGCTCCTATCATTCCGTTTATTACCGACCATATATGGCAGAACACTGTAAGGGAGCTCGAGAAGGACGCTCCCGTATCTGTCCATCTGTCCTCGTATCCCGAGCCTATCGCGAACGGCGAGTTCGATTGCTATCTTGCCGAAACCGACGCGGCCCGCGAGGTTATCGCTCTTGCCCAGCGCATGCGTAACGAGGCTTCTCTTAAAATCAAGCAGCCGCTGTCCGCGTTGTACGTTACGGCTTCAGAGGAAAAGGAAGCGCGTATTGCCGCATTGACTCAGGTCGTTAAAGACGAGCTGAACGTTAAAGAGGTTAAATTCTTAAAGGACGACGCGGTTTACAACGAGCCTTACTTTACCGTCAACTTCAGAGTTGCCGGACAGGTACTGAAGGGTGACGCGCAGAAGCTCAAAAAGCTCGTTGACGGGCAGTCCCGCGCCGAACAGGTTGCGCTCGACGCGGCGTATCAGAGCGGGAAGTTCTCAATCGGCGAGTTTACCGACCTCGACGCGTCCCTCCTCGACCGTCACGCCCGCCCGAAGGAGAATTTCGTTGTCCAGTCCGAAAACGGCATGACCCTTGCCCTCGATACCGCGCTTACTCCCGAGCTTATCGAAGAGGGTGCAATGAGAGAGCTCGTCCGTCAGATTCAGGTTATGAGAAAGGACGCGGGCTTTGCCGTAGAGCAGCGCATAACCGCCGCGTTTACGCCCGCCGGTGACCTTGCTACCGCAGTCCTCGCTAAGTATACCGACAAAATTGCCGCGGATATTTTAGCCTCGACCCTCGCCGCCGATATCGCCGCCCCCGCAATCGTCCGCGAAGTCGAGCTCGCCGAAGGTAAAGTAACGGTTAAATTGAAATAGTTTTTGGGTGTTCTTTTTTCTGCGAAGAAAAAAGAACCAAAAAAGACGAAGTTAAAGCCGCAAACCCGCAATTTCATTGCTCAAGTTTGCGGCTTTCGTCTTTTGGGTTATTTTTTTTCGTCATTGCGTTGGGTGGAACGACGAAGCGACGGCAAATACCGGCTTTAGTTTTTTTTATTTGATTAAATTTTTTACAAGTTTAGATACAAGCTCTTTATTATCTGAGTTAAGCTCTCGGAAATCTTTTAATAAGGTTTGTTCGGAATGGGAAACTTCAGAAAAAGAACCGCCGTTTTCGGAATCATCCTGTCTCCCGACGAGGTAATCTATCGAACAATGAAAAAAGTCGGCAATCTTAATTAAAGCCGTATAATCGGGAAGCCTGTTTAATTTAGTCCACCCGATAACCGTAGTATACGGAATTCCGCTCTGTTCGGCAAATTGCTTGCGATTTAAATTATAATCTTCTAATAATTCGTTAAATATTTCTACAAACATTATGCACCCTCTAATATTCTAACAAATATATCTAATTAAATAATTGACTTATCCAATTAGGTGTCCTATAATAAAAAATACCTAATTAGATATTTTTGACAATAATAAAAAATCTAAGGAGAAATATGCTGAAATACATTATTATAGGTGCCGTAGCTCTTGTAATATTACCGATTATCATTTTCTTTATTGTGCGCTCCTGTAAGTTTAAGGTTGAAGGAACTTATAAGTTTTCTTCCGGTACGACTTTAAGCGGTGACGTAATGAACGACGACGATTGCGATTATGATTCTAAGGAAAACGGATGTTACATATTAAAAAAAGGCGGAACTTATTCTTATACGTGCCCTAGCGGCTATCGTGAAACCGGAATATGGGTACGTAAAGGTAAGAAAATCTATTTATCGGGAGACGGATACGTGAGGCGTTTGGAGAAAATGAACGCCCTTATTATAGAAGGAAACAAGTTAATAAATTGCAGTAAAAGACACATGTTGATTTATAAAAAAACGAGATAACAGCCTAAAGAATTAAAAATACAATAGGAGAAAATATATGTTGAAATTAATTATTATTGGTGGTGCTGTATTTGTAGCGTTGTTAATTGTCGTTTGTTTGATTGCGCATTCTCGAAGTGTTGTCGGGACTTATAGAGACTATTTGACGCACTTTGAAGATGGTAGCACTATGACGGCAACTGTCAAAGAGCGTGCCGGAGATTATTATGTTTTTAGAAAAGACAAAACTTGCGTATGGAGATATGCGCCTGAAAATCTAACCTCTAACCTTTATTGGAAAAAGAAAAGAAATAAAATTTACATATTATATTACTCTAATAAAATTGTAACAGAGTTTATTAAAAAGGGAAATAAACTGATGGAGTATGCCGATGATGGATGCATTTATGTTTATAAGAAATCGAAACGATAACTGTTAGAGAATTATATAAACACGCGCGTCGAATTTCAGTGAGCATATTTCTAAATTCTGGATTGCTTTGTCGCTTCGCTCCGCGCAATGACAAAATACCAACAAAAAGACGAAAGCCGCGAGGTCAAGCAACATAGTTGCGAACTCGAGGCTTTAACTTCGTCTTTTTTGGTACTTTTTTCTTCGCAGAAAAAAGTACACTAAAACCCAAACAAAAAAGCCGCTCTTTTGGAGCGGCTTTTTATCGGGTTGGAAGCTGTCGAGTTACAGTTCTTTATAGACTATTATGTGTTCGCCGCCGGTGAGGGGAAGGACGAGGTCGGGATTTTGTTCCATAAGGGTTGCCTCGTCGGTGAGAAGGGCTTTGGCGACGTTCCAGAGAGTTTCTCCCTCGCTTGCGATATAGAGGCTGATTGCGGGACCGTCGTCCGTTCTTTCTGCGATAGTTTCGCAGGCGGTCATGCACTCTATATACATGGGGTTGGTGCCTTCTACGGTAATTTCGAGAGTTGCGGAAAACTCGATTTCGTCGCCCATACGGATGCGGGCGGTGAAATTATGTATTGCCGCTTTGGCGGACAAGACGTCGGACATTACGCATTCTCTCGCGCCCTTTAACTGGAAGGGAGCTTCGATAAGTGCGCCGAAGGCGACGCCGTGTTCGTTTAAGTAGAGAACTCTTGCGGAAACCACGCCCTCGGCAACGAGTATCCGCCCGTCTTCGATTTTTAAGGAAAGCCCTGCGACGACGGGGTCGGTGGAGCCGATTACCGCTCTCATCGTGCCTTGGTCGGAATCTATTCTGAGGCTTCCGGAAAGCTTGTCGGAAAGGGTCTCTCTGCACGCCGTTCTTGCGAGCTTGTAGCGCTCCAGATTGACGTTTACGTCGTATTTTAAGGAATAAGCGTCAGCCGTATATTCGTATTCCTCGGTCTTTGCAAGAGTGCCTTTTATCATGGCGGTGGTTTCGATAACGACGGTCTTTTCGTCTGCAATCGTCACGTTGTTTGATATCGCGTATCCGGCGGCAAAAACCTCGCTGTCCGTCGTAATGTCTCCCGATACGAGCTCCGCGGAAAACGGTGCGACGACCGTTTCCTGAAACAGATTGGTGTCCTTAACGTAGAGAAGAGTTGCGACTAATTCCGCGTCAATATAGGCGATTTCCGTTGCGCAAGCTACGGAATTGACGTTGATTTTGGTCTGACAGCAAAGTAACTTGTCTATTCCGCCTATAAGCTCAACGTCTTTGGAGACCTCTTTCAATGCGGTCGGAAGGACTACTATGCTTTCGATTTCCGCCGTTTCCTTGCGGCACATTAAAGCGCCGTCGTCGGCTTCTTCGACGGAAATAAGCTCTACCTCTTTGACGTACCAGCCGGAGACTTCTACGGTCGTTCTGATTTTAAGAACGGCGTCGCCGCTGTACTCGTTGTCGACCGCTACGAGGTCTACGCAGCAGAGAGAAGTGGGAGTTACTCCCTTATCTACAATCTTTTCTAAAAAGTCTTTGCCGGCGGACATGCAGTCGAAGCCGCCTTCTTCGTTTTCAAACAGAATTTTGTAGTCGATACGACCCGAAATGCGGATTTCGCCTTCGGCGCATTCCTCACCGGTCGTCTTGCAGTCCGCGGTTATCGACAGAACGCGCTTCATTCCGCTCGTCGCAACGTCGAGTTCGGAAAAGAACGCGCTCCGCTGAAGGCGGCATCTTTCTTTTACGATTTTTTT
>CAYXBO010000071.1:0-6396 GCA_964463195.1 uncultured Christensenellaceae bacterium
GCAAAAGAGGGGGCGGAGCGCTTTTTGGTACTTTTTGTCGCGAAACAAAAAGTACGTAAAACAAATATATAAGCCGCTCTGCCGGCACATTTTCCCTAAATAATTATATAATTTTTATTTAACCTCTCTTCCAATATTTCATATATATCCGCCAAAAACATTAACGTTTTACATTGCTATTGTAAAATTATAATTATTTTAGCTGATTATTGTTACAAAATTGCACAAAATTTGTTTCACGTGAAACAAAATAAAATTATTTTTCACTCTCTTTCTTAAAATTTTTGTAATGATTTTAGTTATTTTATAACTATTTTTGCTAAAAATCTTACATTTTTCATATTTCTTTAAAACGCTCCCAAATTTTTTGAGTCGGTTTTTAGGCTGTTTTTTACAGGTTTTCGCTTCCGATTTTCAGTTATTTTGATTTTGTTAAGATTTTTACTGTTTTTACTATGTTTTTAGTTATTTTCTTACACTTTTTCTGCTATTTGGTTTTAAGCTATTTAATATAGCCGTATTTTATACTTCTGCCTGTTATCCGTAAGCTTAACGACAGGCTCCTAAAAAATTTTCAGCTTATTCTATTGCTATTTTTTACGGAATACTTTATACTTATATTATCAAGGGACTGATCACCCTTGATAGAAGTCGAGGGAGCGTATGAGGGCAAATCGCCGGTCTGCGCCGATATCTCGGCTTTTTATTTTACAAAAATTTCAGCTTATTACATAAATTATATTTCAGCCGATTTCTGAAATTTTAATTTTAAATATTGCTTTCTTATTATGAATAGCTTATAATAACAGTGTTGAAGGTTGACGAATCTTCAACGGAAGCCACACGAGCGTATGAGGGCAAATCGCCGGTCTGCGTGCGGACTGTGGCTTTTTGTTTAGGTTTTTCAACTGCTTATTCTCAGTCTATTATTTCAACTAATTAAAAACTAAGATTATAAGTATTGATTTTTATAATCAGGTTATTTATACTTATACCAGAGGTTAACAGAGGGACTGGTATCAGAGTGATATCATTCTTTATCACCCCGTAGAAGTTAACCTCTAAAACCGGCTGCGGGAATGCGATTGTTAGAGCCAACTCGTCACACTCCATAGAATCATGTCTCTATTTTTTTTAGCTTATTACTCACTTTTAATTTCAGTCTTTTAATAATTTTCTATTTTACATATTAACTTATAAAAAAAATATATTATATTACCATCTGAGATTAACTGAGGGAGTACCTTCTTTTATAAGAAGCTACCTCATGAACGTTAGTCTCTGTTTTCAACTATTTATATAACAGTAATTAAGTTTTAACGGAAAATAAGCTTGAATTTCAGTTTCAGCTGTATAAAATAACCGTTCGGAAGGGTATATAAGTTTTTTATCTTATTTTCGGTTATTTATACATGGTTTAATGACCGTTAAACGCTGTTTTCCGTCTATTTCTATAAATAATCGGCAATAAATAGCAGAAATCAGATAAATTTTTGGGGTTGTTCAGCATTTATCGTTATTCGATAGTATTTTGACCGTTTATAAAAAGTGTATATAATTTATAAATATCTGTTTGTTAATTTAATAAAATTTAATTTAAATTTTAAAGAATTTATATAAAAAGTAGTATTTTGTATTACTTTTTATGTTTCATGTGAAACTTTTAAGGCTCAGGAGGGTGTTTGTGTGTTGGTTGGTTTGTTGGTTTGGATTTTATATTACAGTTATTACATTTTTATATTTTTATCAATACGGTTTTTCACGTGAAACATTAAATTGTATTGCAATTTCTTAGAATTCACTCTTTTCACTTTAGTTTAGTACTTTATTTTGCATATTTTTATTTGGATTTGTATTTTGGCGTATTATCAGTTCTGAGTTAGTGATAGAGTAGAGTTTTTTGTTTGATTTTTTAATAAATTTAATTATTTTGTGCTTTTTATAATATTTTAAAGTGTTTAAATTTTAATAATTTAAGTAATTTATACTTATTTATCTATTTATACAGTTTTTGTAGTTTTGGTTTTTATATAGAAAAGCGCATTACAGTATATAATACCGCAATGCGCTAATTTTTTATTAACTATAAATTTATAAACAAATGTTTATATTTAACCTATTAACCTTACCGGAAGTACCATAAACAGGGTGTTATCGCTGTCTATCTCTTTAATGACGGCAGGGGAGTTGGGCGTTTTAAGGTTGATTATGCAGTAATCCTTTCTTATTTTGCTGAGAGCCTCGAAGAAATATCTGCTGTTGAATGCAATCTCGATGTCTTTACCTTCGATTTTTGCAACGATGTTTTCGTCTATTACGCCGAGGTCGGATTCGACTTTAACGTTAATCTGATTCTCTCCGAACCTTAATTTGATTTGATTATTGGTTTTTCCGCGCGATAAAATGGTTACACGGTCGAGACTTTCCAATATTTCGGATATTTTGACGGTAACAACCGTTTCAAATTCCTTCTGAATAAGGTCTTCGTATTTAATAAATGTTCCTTCCATCGGAACGCAGCAAATAATAGTGTGACCTAAATCGAAGACCACGTTTCTGTCGTTTATATAAACCTGAATTTCGTTGTCGTTGTCCTCGAGGATTTTACCTATTTCGGAAAGAATTTTACCGGCAACAATCGTATCCTTCTTCTTTATATTGGTTTCTACGTCTATTTGGTTGACGGCAAGTCTGTAGCCGTCCAATGCAGCCGTTTTAAGTATTCCGTCCTGAACTCTTAAAAGACATCCTTTTATTACCTGTTTCGTCGAGTCCGCAGCTACACAGAAAATGGTTTTATCGAGCATTTCCTTAAGGACTTTTTCCTTTATCTTTATGTAATCTCCGGCTGTTTCCTTATTCATAGTCGGGAAGGTGTTGGGATAACACTTTATTTCGGTTTTGGATTCGCCGTATTTTATGCTTATTGCGTCGCCGACCGTATCTTCTATTTCTATTCTCTCAATAGTCGTGAGCTTTCTTATGAGCTCTCCGAAAAATCTTCCCGGAACAACCGCTTCTCCTTCTATTAAAACCTCTGCGTTTATTTTCTTCTCGATAAACATTTCGAGGTCTGTCGCGGTTAAAATAACGTAGGAGCCGGTTGCTTCTATTTTTATACCTTCCAGAATAGGGGTGTTCTTTTTAGTTAATGCTTTGGATACTATTCCGATTGCATCCGACAATTCGTGGGTATTGCAAAAGAATTTCATTTTCTACCTCTTATATCAAATTTATTAGTATTGACATCAACAATAATAATATACTCTGTTGAAAGTGTCAATAAGTGCCTAAAGCCTTATAGGTCAAGGGGTTTAGCCCTGTTTTTGTGTTGATAACCTGTTGATAAGTCAGGAGGGGATATCAACGTATTGACAAACGGTTTTTATTTACCGGAAATAAGGCTCTTTATATCGTTTATATCGCGCTCTAATTTCTTGTTTCCTTCCTTCAATTTTTCGATAATCGTATCGCGCGCGTAGATTATGGTCGAATGGTGTCTTCCGCCGAAAATCTGACCGATTGTCGCAAGCGGAAGGGAAGGAAGCATTTCGTTGACTATATATATCGCAACCATTCTTGCGTCGGCAATAGCCTTAGTTTTTTTCTTACCTATCAAATCGCCTTTATTAAGCCCGTAATAGGAGCATACGGCGCTTATAATAGAGTTGCTGTCTATATCCTCGGAACGGTTGTTTTCGTCGATTTTAAGGGCTTCTTTGGCTATTTCCAGAGTAGGGCCGGATTGGTTTAAAAGCTGAGCGTATAAAATAACCTTTGATAAAGCTCCTTCCAATTCACGGACGTTGGAATCTATATTTTCCGCAAGGAAGAAAACGACGTCGTCGTTTACGGCAACGCCCTCGGCTTCCATTTTACGCCTGACTATGGCAATTCTCATATCGAGGTTTGGCATGCCCACTTCGACGAGAATTCCGCCCTGAAAACGGCTTATCAAACGCTCGTGAAGGTCGATTTCCTTAGGCGGCCGGTCGGACGAAAGAATTATCTGTTTACCCATACCGTAAAGGTCGTTGAATATGTGGAAAAACTGCTCCTGCACGCCGGTTTTACCAACCAAAAACTGCACGTCGTCCATCATTAAAACGTCGACGTTACGGTACTTTTCGTTGAACTTAAGCATGGCGTCTTTATTGGAAGAATAGGCGTTTAAAGCGGTAAAATAATCGTTTACCATATTCGAGGTCTGAACGTATTCTATCTTTAAAGACGGATAGTTTTTGAAAATATAATTGCCAATAGAGTGCAGAAGGTGGGTTTTGCCGAGCCCAACGCCGCCGTATATAAAAAGAGGATTGAAATTTAAAACCCCGTTCGAGGAACCGGGCTTTTTGGCAACGGTTTCCGCCGCATGGAATGCGAGCTTATTGCTGTCTCCTACGACGAAGTTCTGGAAGGTGTACTTCTCTATAAAAGGACATGTTTTTTCCTTTTTATCGCTGATAACAACGAGCTGACCGTCCAAAGACTCTTCCATTTCGGAAATATAGGAAGCCGATTCGTCCTTATCTATAATCATAACGTCGGAAAAAGTAGGGTATCTTGCAACCAAAGACTCTTTAATTTTTTGGTAATAAGTCGGTTTTAACGCATGTTTTTTGACGTTTTCCGAAGGAGCGACCAAAACGAGCGCGCCGTTTTTAACTCCCAAAGGCTCGAGCGGCTCCAGCCACAGACCGAAGGTGACTGCGGAAACGTTTGCCGACAGCCCGTCGAGTGTATTCTTCCAAACTTTTTGTAACTCTATCATACAGACTATATTACCACAAATTAAGAGGTTAGTAAACCCCGATTATTCGCAAGATATGACGGCTTTTATGCGCCTTACTCCGCTGGACGACGATTGTTCTTTGGTTATTTTGAAGGAACCGAGAAGAGAAGTGTTCTCCGCATGAGGTCCGCCGCAAATCTGAAAATCGACGTCGCCGATTTTATAGACCTTAACGCGCGCCGAATAACGGTCGTCGAAAACGCCTACGGCACCTTTTTCCTTTGCTTCCTTAACCTCCATTTCCTCACAGGTAACGGGAATTGCCGCCTTTATATTGGCGTTGACTTCGGCTTCGATAAGAGACAATTCCTCCGGAGTTAAAGCTCTCGGGAAATTAAAGTCGAAACGCAGTCTTTCCGGCGTTATGTTGCTGCCTTTTTGCTGGATGCCGTCATCCTTCAGAACCTTTTTCAATGCTGCCAGTAGAAGGTGGGTTGCGGTATGGAGATAAGTGGTATTTTTACCGCTGTCCTGTAAACCGCCTTTAAATTTCTGTTCGCTTCCCGCATGGGATTTTGCGCGGTGCTCCTCGAAGCATTTTTCAAAACCTTCTCGGTCGACGGTGACGCCCTGTTCCGCGGCGAGCTCCTCCGTTATTTCAATCGGGAAGCCGAACGTGTCGTACAGACGGAAGGCGGCTTTGCCGCTTATTCTGTTGTTCTGAATATATTTGAGAAGCTTTTCAAATTCCTTTATTCCGGACGCCAAGGTTGAGTTGAATTTTTCCACCTCGCTGTTGAGCTCCGTAAGAACCTTTTCGGCGTTTTCGGCAATTTCCGGATAGACGGACGAATATTGATTTATATAGACTTTTGCGACTTCGGCGTAATCGTCTAAGGAGAGCTCGAGAATTCTTCCGAAGCGGACGGCGCGTCTTATAAGACGGCGCAAAACGTAGCCCTGGTCAACGTTGGACGGAGTAATTCCGTGGCGGTCGCCCATTATAATAACAGCCGTTCTTACGTGGTCCGCGATAACGCGCGCCGCGCGTAAAAACTCGGGGTTATTAAAGGATTTTCCGCTTTTTTCGGAAAGCACGTTCATAGCTCCCGCAAACAAATCGGTGTCGTAAACGGATTTATAACCGCCTAAAACGCAAAGCGTTCTCTCAAGACCCATTCCTGTGTCTACGTTCTTCTGCGAGAGGGGAGAGTATGAGCCGTCGGCGTTTTTCATAAATTCCATAAAGACGTTGTTCCATATCTCGAGATATCTTCCGCAGTCGCATGACGGGTCGCAGTGCTCGCCGCACGGCTCCTTGTCGGTTATGTAAAATATTTCGGTGTCGGGACCGCAGGGACCGGTTGCTCCGGCATGCCACCAGTTATTCTTTTTGGGAAGATAGAAAACGTGAGAGGGGTCCGCTCCTAAGGAAATCCATTTTGCGGCGGCGGTTTCGTCGCGAGCGGCGTCGGCGTCTCCCGCAAAAACCGAGAAAGCCAAGCGTTCTTTGGGAATTTCCAGAACCTCGGTCAGGAATTTCCAGCTCATTTCAATGGATTCCTCTTTAAAATAGTCGCCGAGCGACCAGTTTCCGAGCATCTCGAAGAAGGTGCAGTGAGAAGCGTCGCCTACCTCTTCGATATCGCCCGTTCTGACGCACT
>CAYXBO010000072.1:0-6372 GCA_964463195.1 uncultured Christensenellaceae bacterium
CCGCCATATTCACGGGGTCTTTTGCGGAGGAGAACTGCGGCGCATAACAGAGCTCAAGCTCGGTCAGGTGCTTGGTCGTCATTCCGAAACGGACGGCGACAGCCATCAAATCGCAACGCTTGTCAACGCCCTCAAAGCCTACAATCTGCGCTCCGAGAATTCGTCCCGTATCGGGAGAAAAAAGCGTTTTTATCGTCATATTTATGACGTTCGGGTAGTAAGTCGCGTGGTTTGCCGTAAAGGTTACCACCTTATCGTACGGAATTTGCGCCTCTTTAAGCGCCCTTTCGCTCATGCCCGTGGATGCCACAGACATATCGAAAATTTTGATTATCGAGGAACCGACGCTGCCTTCGTATCTGCTGTTTAATCCGCAGATATTGTCGGCGACAATTCTGCCCTGCTTGTTGGCTGGACCGGCAAGCGGTATGAGCGTTTGCTCGCCCGAAACGGTATTCTTCACTTCCACAGCGTCGCCCGCGGCATAAATATCGGGGTCGGAGGTTCTCATGCCGTCGTCGGTTACGATTGCCCCGCGAATACCTGTCTCAAGCCCCGCATTTTTAGCGAGCGCGGTTTCGGGAACAACTCCCGCGGCATTTACGATAAGCTCCGCCGCAATGCGGGAACCGTCAGAGAGCACCGCTGTCATGCCGTTTTCTCGGACTATTTCCGCAACCGTCGTCCCAAGACGCAGCTCCATTCCTTGCGTTGAAACGTAAGAATGAACCATGGAAACCATATCCTTGTCAATGGACGACAGCACCTGCGGCGCGGCTTCGACAAGCGTCACTTTTACCCCAAGGCGCATGAGGTTCTCGGCGGCTTCGAGCCCGATATAACCGCCGCCTATAACGACTGCCGCCCCGACCTTGTTTTCCGTCGCGTAATCCTTGAGCGCCAATGCGTCCTCTACGGTTTTGAGTGTGAAAACGCCTCTCCCTTCCATTCCTTTAATCTGCAAATCAGCGGCTTTCGCCCCCGTCGCAATAACCAACTTGTCGTAGGTTTCGGTATAAACTTCATCGGTTTCGAGATTTCTGACGGTGACGGTGTGAGCGGCGCGGTCAACAGACAAGACCTCGCTGTTTACCCTCGCGTCGATATTAAAGCGCGAAGCAAGACTCTTCGGAGTTTGCAAGGTCAACGACTTTTTGTCGGCAATTACACCGCCTACGTAATACGGCAAGCCGCAGTTGGCGTACGAAACGTACCCCGTTTTCTCCAGCACGACGATTTCCGCCTTCTCATCCAAACGCCTTAGCCTTGCAGCCGCGCTTGCGCCGCCGGCTACTCCTCCGATTATAACGACTTTCACTAAAACTTACCTCCGGAAAATACTTTTTCCTTATTTTACCATACCGGAATTTGTTAATCAATAATGAAAATCCCTGTAAAGTATTATGATTTATTGTAATTTGTGGAATATTTTCGGCTAAAATACAATGTGACAATATGAACATATCAAAATTTGTTCAAATACCCTCGCAATCGCTTGCCTAACTGTTTAAACTGTGGTATTATATTTTAGCATTAAACGAAATGCCCTCATGGTCAAGTGGTCAAGACGCTGGCCTCTCACGCCGGAAACAGGGGTTCGACTCCCCTTGAGGGTACCAAAAAAAAGACACCGAAATATCGGTGTCTTTTTGTTTCTTAAAGCTTGTGGGAGTCGAACGGGCGACCGCGGCTTTAGCCGCTCGCACAGCCTAAAACGGCTGTGAGCGTCGCCCCGGCGTGATAGCAAAAGTATGAGAATACTTTTGCGGAGCGACTCCCCTTGAGGGTACCAAATAAAAAACCACCGTATACAATCGGTGGTTTTTATTGCTTACAAAACTTTGGGAGTCGAACGGGCGACCGCGGCTTCCCCTTAGTTTTTACTGTTTTGCTCTCTTTCTACGGAAATCTTGATTACAGTCGTAGTCTGCTCTGCATTATTCCATATGGAATGCGGTATCATTCCGTCCACGAAAAAGGATTCGTTTTTGCGTACTATATACTCTTTTTCGCCGAGAATAACTTTTGCCTCGCCGTCTACTACGATAAAAACGTGATTGTCGCTGTGAACATGGTTCCCTTCCGGTCCGCCGCCACCCTTTTCGATATAAGCGATTGCGCCCCATTTGATTTTGCCGTTTTCGTCAAACAGCTTTTTTGCGGAAAAACCTTTGTGGTTCGGCGGGGTTATGAATTCTTGCATAGCTTATTCCTACCTCTTATTATTTTGATTATATTACCATACTAAAATTTCCATGTAAATGCTTCTACGGAAAAACTCACGTTATTTATACTTCCTGTTTACTCTCATGGCGTTGAGTATTGCGAGAATTGCAACGCCTACGTCGCCGATTACGGCAATCCACATAGAGGCAAGCCCCAATGACGCGAGAACCATTATTGCGACTTTCACGGCAAGTGACAGTATTATGTTTTCCAAAACCACGGTCATGGTTTTTCGGGCTATACGTTTTGCGGTGGAAATACCGCTGAGGTCGTCGCGCATAAGGACGATATCCGACGCTTCGATTGCCGCGTCGCTCCCGACTCCGCCCATGGCGATGCCGATATCAGAGCGCATCAGAACGGGCGCGTCGTTGATACCGTCTCCGACGAAACACAGCACGTCCTTTGCCTTCTTTTCGGCGAGCAGCTTTTCCACCTTCTCGACCTTGTTCTGCGGAAGAAGAGAGGCTTCGTAGCGGCTTACGCCTAACGCTTCAGCAACGCTTGCGGCAATTTTTTCGTTGTCTCCGGTAAGCATTACGGTTTTGCAGCCCATGGAATTAAGCTTGCCGACGGTTGCTTCAGCTTCGGGCTTCACTTCGTCGGATACGAGGACGGAGCCTACGAATTGACCGTTACGGGCAACGTAAACTACCGTTCCGATACCGTCCGCACGAACGTATTCCACGCCGTATTCCGCCATCAGCTTTTCGTTGCCGCAGCATATAACCTCTCCGTCCTTTCCGGCAACGATGCCCTTCCCCGCCACGTCTGTCAGCGTATAACCGCTTTCAATTTCCCCGCCGTAGCCCGCAACGATAGAACGCGCTATCGGGTGACCGGAATTCTGCTCCGCAATGGCAGCCAAACGCAGAACCTCGTCTCTGTCGTTTTCGGGCATAACCGCCGTTACGGCGAAGTTTCCTTTAGTGAGCGTTCCGGTCTTGTCGAACACGAACACGTTTGCCTTATTGAGCTTCTCGAGATAATTTGAGCCCTTTACGAGTATACCGTGGCGGGACGCCGCGCCTATTCCCGCAAAGAAGGAAAGCGGAACGGATACGACCAACGCGCAGGGGCAGGATACCACCAAAAAGCTCAAGGCGCGGTAAATCCAGGTGTGCCACTCGCCCGTTACGGCGCTAGGTATTACGGCAAGGAGAATTGCCGCTATAACAACCGTAGGCGTATAGTATTTGGAGAATTTGGTAATGAAGTTCTCGGCTTTGGATTTTCTGCCCGAAGCGTTCTCCACAAGCTCCAGTATTTTGGAAACCGTGGAATCGTAAAAGACCTTGGTTACGCGCACCTCTATCTGCGAAGACAGGTTGACGGAGCCGCTTATTATCTCCTCCCCTTCGGTTATTTCGCGAGGCAACGATTCTCCGGTCAACGCCTTGGTGTCGAGAACGGACGACCCCTTAACGACTACGCCGTCAAGCGGCACCTTCTCTCCGGGGTTTATAAGTATTACGTCGCCGATTGCGGCTTCGGACGGGTCGCATTGAGCAACCTCGCCGTCACGCATAATATTGGCGTAATCGGGACGGATATCCATTAAAGCCGTTATGGATTTGCGGGATTTACCGGTTGCGTAGCTCTGAAAGAATTCCCCGACCTGATAGAACAACAGCACGGCGCACGCCTCGTCAAACCCTTCTATCGGGCGCCCGACGACTCCGGTGTAAATTCCGAGAGAAAACGCGCCGAGCGTTGCAACCGCCATAAGGAAGTTTTCGTCGAGAACCTGTCCGTGAGAAATATTTCTTACGGCTTTCATAAGAACGTCGTAGCCTATTACAAGATAAATTGCAAAATAGAGCGCGAACGGAAAAAGCCAACCGAGGCTTACGCCGAACACGGTTGCAAGCTCCAGCGTTTTATCCAATATAAGCACGATTAAGAATAATACGAGCGAAACGGTTATTCTTATCAGATTTTTCCTTTCTTTGCGACTGAGCTTTGCGCGTTTCATAACCCACCTTTTTATTAAAGTATGATTGTAGTATCCGGCTCAACTTTTTTGCAGGTCTTGACTATCTGCTTCATGATTTCGTCAAAACGTTCCTCGTCCGCCTCGACGGTCAGACGCTGAGCCATAAAATTGACGCTTGCGGAAACCACTCCGTCAATCTTCTGTATGGCTCGCTCCATTTTAGCTGCGCAGTTTGCGCAATCCAAATCTTCCATCTTAAATACTTTTTTCATTACCTATTCCTCCATTTTTTTGCCTTACGGCATTGGTTTTATATTTCAACCTTTGAACAATTAGTTTGTTGAACAATTATTCAAGTGTATTCCTTAAAAAAACAAGGTAGAACCCTGTTTGATAAGTTTATTTCAGTCCTCGTTTACGTGACTTAACCCGCACTCCATAATCTGAACCACGTGGTCGTCGTCAAGCGAATAATTGACCTCTTTGCCGTCCTTTCTGCCCTTTACGAGCTTTATGCCGCGCAACACGCGAAGCTGGTGAGACACCGCGGAGGTGGTCATATTGAGAGCTGCGGCGATATCCCCTACGCACATCTCCTTGACCTGAAGGCAGCTCAGAATTTTCACCCTCGTCGGGTCTCCGAGAACCTTGAAGAGCTCGGCAAGCGAAAAGACGGTTTCCTCGTCCGGAATACCTATAAGACCACTCTTTTCATTGTTCGTAATCCTGTCGTTTGCCACGTTTCCCTCACTTCATTTGAACGGTTATTCAAACGTTCAATATAAGTATATTCGACAATTTGCACTTTGTCAATACTTTTTTTGAAATTTTCGCAAAAAAAACGACCCTCCGTTCCGGAGGGTCGCGCGACATCATAAAATGAAATTATCTCTTCTTGTATTTTGCAAGAATGTCTTTTGCGGACATAATGAATTGGTTTTCTGCTTTCGGCGCCTGTACCTGAGGTTGTTCCTGCGGAGCGGGTCTCGTGTAGGAAGCGGCTCTCGGACGAACGGGTTTCGCCGCGCGTTTCATAACGGGAGCGAGGTATCCTTTTCTCAAAGACGACTCGGGAACGGCAAAGAAACCGTTGTAGCTGTCGCTGTATTCGGATTCCGCAACGTTAATCTCGTAAACGTCCAGTCCTCTCAGTTTAAGGTAGCTGATAATGGGAAGTATATCTCCCGAACCTACCATAAACGCAACCGCATCGAATCCCTTGAAAAGCGCAAGCTCGGTAGCGTCGATAATCTGACGGGAGTCGAGTTTGTTTCTTCTCTTGGAGCTTATAGGGGTAACTGCGTTATAACCTTTCGCGGCAATGAACTCATTGTAGTCTCTGTTGCGCTTTGCAACGTAGCTGTAGAACTTGACAAAACCGACTTCAAAATCTCTTTCGATATTGGCAAGTAACAACTTAAAACCTTCACAGGTTATAGCCAGGCTACTGAGGTCTGCCAGTATCGCTATTTTTGGTTTGTTGTTCTCCATTTTCAATCCTCCGATTTTTCTTTTACAAAGTTATTCCGGTAATAATAGAACAAGTACTGCTGTGCGTATCCGGCAAGGTCTCCGAACTTTTCACGGAGAGTCTTTGCCATGATTTTGGGATTTTTCTCCCTGTCGTCGATTATATCCGCATAAATCTTCTTAACCCACGTATCGACGGGGAAGACGTCCCCCTTCCGATACGCGAATAAAAGAATACAGTCGGCTACTTTATCTCCTATACCCTTCAGGGACAGTAAACGCTTTCGCGCTTCGTCCGAAGGAACGTCGTAGAGACCGATATCGTAACCGTCGCTTATACGCCTCGCGGTATCGACTATGTATTCCGCTCTGTAACCTGCGCCTATCCGCTTAAAGAACCCTGCGTCCTCGGAAGCTATCGCTTCGGGAGTCGGAAAAGCGTGATATCCGCCCATATCCTCGCCCAATGCGTCGGACATGCGGTTCAATATGCCCTTGATGCGCGGAATGTTGTTGTTTGCCGACACGATAAAGGACATTATCGTCTCGAACGGTGACTGACGCAAAAGGCGTATCCCGTGCCCGTACTCAAGCGATTTAGCGATGCCGAACGGCGCGAGGCTCTCCTTAACTGCGTTATAGTCGGTGCTTAAATCGAAGTAGTTTTCAAAATAAGCTATGTCATTACTTTCGATTATAACACAATCTTTTTGCGTTTTCAATACGCATTTTTTATTTTC
>CAYXBO010000073.1:0-6363 GCA_964463195.1 uncultured Christensenellaceae bacterium
TGAATTGGGCAAAAACGGTTATTGCAGGGTACAAAGAAAGATAAATTTCAATTTATGAGGAAAAGGTTATAATGGTACTATCGGAATTTGAAGAAAAGTACAGACAGGCTTTTATCGAATTTAACACTGACTGGATAGTTTCTAATTTCGGTTTTTTGGAAGAACACGATAAGGAAACTTTTCAGAATATTGACAAAGAATTGAGTAAAGGCGCTATGATTTTCTTTGCTGTAGAAAACGAAGTTCCGTTGGCGTGTTGTATGTCTACGCCAATGGAGAGCGATACTTGGGAAATCTGCAAATTGGGTTCCAACAAAAACTTACCGCATAAAGGGGCGGGGAGTTTGGTTTTTAAGGCGGCAATGGATTGGGCGTTGGAGCATGGCGCAAAACGATTGTTTATTCTTTCAAACAGTCGCCTTAAACCGGCATTACATATTTATGAAAAGTACGGTTTTAAAGAAATAAAACTTGATAATTATGAGTATAAAAGAGGCGATATTGCCTTTGAATATGTGGTTGCGGAGCACGCGCCGACCGTATAGAATGTCCGCTCATTCCTCAAGCAGTATCGACCTGTCCGCAAAGTTCCGGTGCAAAAATTCCGATTACTGGACGGTCAAATTCGATATGCTGGAAACCGTCAAAAAAGCCTTCGACGAGAACGGCATAAGCATACCGTTCAACCAGCTTGACGTCCACGTCAAAAATGATTAGTTTATAGAGGAAATTCCCGATAAATTTTGGGGTTTACATTTGTTATTTGTGTATTAGTACGGAGGAATAAAAATTGCTTACACATATCGGAACTGAAACAATAACTACGGATAGGTTAATTCTCAGAAGATTTGAGTTTTCAGATGACGACGCAATGCTGAAAAATTGGGTCGCCGACGAGAAAATACAATCGTTGTATTCCGAGCCTGTATATTCAACCAAAGAAGCCGTAAGGGGATTGCTTGATAAATATATCGGTTCATACGAGAAGAACGATTATTACCGATGGGCTGTTATTGAGAAAAAGTCCGGCGAGTGTATCGGGCAGATAGCGTATTTTCTTGTGGACAGTAAAAACAATTTTGCCGAAATCGAATATTGTATCGGTTCGGCTTTTCAGTGCAAAGGCTATGCGACAGAGGCAACAAAAGCCGTTATTTCATTCGGATTTGATAAAATAAATTTACATAAAGTTCAGATTTGCACCAAAACAATCAACGCGCCGTCAAAGCGCGTTATTGAAAAATGCGGTTTAACGTATGAAGGTACTTTGCGCGATTACTTTTATATGAATGGTGAATACGTAGGCAGACTGTATTTCTCTATATTAAAAAGCGAGTATGAAAATCTGTAAAAAAACCATCGGGTTCACCGGTGGTTTTTTATTTTGCTTAAAGTTCCCTCGTCGGTTAAATCGGTAACCGATTTGAAATCCGTAAAGTCTTTTTCCAGAATATCGGCAATATTCGGAGGCATAATATCCTTTTGGTTTAACCTTATTTCCTCTTTGCTCCACCATTTATACTGTTTGATAACTTCTTTTTCCGAAGCAGTTAAATCGGTGCTACCTATTGCTTCCTCATCCGTGTAAACAACGTAATATCTTTCATAATAGTAGTCGGCTTTACCGGTCAGGTCTAAATATACGACGCGGCTCAATATACATTTTGAAATTTCAATCTGACGAAAACCCGTTTCCTCATAGATTTCTCTTGATAACGCCTCTTTAAAGCTTTCGCCGTCTCCCACTCCTCCGCCTGGCATTACCCAAAAGCCGTCTTTTAAATGGGAGGTTGACTTTGACTTGTTATCAATATATTTCAGAAATAAAAATTTGCCGCTCGTTTTATTTATGATTATACCTCTGACGGTTAATCTCATTTTGTTTTACCTTTTCATTGAAGTTCAGATTGTTTTAATTTCCGGATTTTGCAGTGTTAATAGACTTAATAAGCAATGCTTTAATTTGATTGCACTCGCCAATCAGAGATTCGAGATTTTCAATATTATAATTAACTTTCCTTAAGAGCTCAAGCCAATACAAGCTTTCATTACATTCTTTTAATGCTATATGTAATTTTGAAATAAAATCTGCTTTAGAGTTTCCAAATGCGGCTTCGTTTAGATTTGCACCAATGCTTGTCGCCGACCTTAATAATTGTTTGGCAATTGTATTATCCTTTTTAAGTAATAAAAAATTATCATACATTTTTACTATGTCGGCGGCAAAATCTATTGCCTTTGTTCTTAAAATACTTTCTTTCATACGAATATTATAAATAAAAGCTGTTTGTAAGTCAAATTCTTAAAACTTTTAACTTTTCACTTTTAGTTTTTAACTCAAAAACAATCCAAAACTGTGAAGAGTGAAAAACGAAAAGTTAAGAGTGAAGAGTACAAAATAAAAACAACCCTCACCAAAAGGTTCGGATTGTTTTTGTTTGGTGCCGAAGGTGGGACTTGAACCCACACGGTATTGCTACCAACGGATTTTGAGTCCGTCGCGTCTGCCATTCCACCACTTCGGCGCGCAATTATTTTAGCATATTGATTTTCAGTTTGCAATCACTTTAACGGGGTTGTTGAAAAAGTTTTGGCGGCTTTAACGTTGTGACGGTTGACATTGTATACAATATTAAGTTATTATTTAACTATACTTAAATGTTTTAGGAACAGGAGCCGCAAATGAACATTTGGCACGACATAAGGGCAGAACGAGTTACCCCCGAGGCGTTTGACGCGGTAGTTGAAATTTCCAAAAACAGCAAGATGAAATACGAACTCGATAAGGAAACGGGAATGCTCAGGCTCGACAGAGTCCTTTATACCTCTACGCATTATCCGGCGAACTACGGGTTCATTCCCAAAACCTACTCGGACGACAACGACCCCTTAGACGTTCTCGTTCTGTGCAGTGAAGAAATTCTTCCCATGTCGCTCGTCAGCTGCTATCCGATAGGAATGTTCAAAATGAAGGACAGCGGCAAGTTCGACAACAAGATTATAGCAATTCCGTTCGGCGACCCGAGCTACAATCATATCAACGATATAAGCGAGCTCCCACGCCACACCTGGCAGGAAATGACGCATTTCTTTACCGTGTATAAGACGCTCGAGGGCAAGAAAACCGCCATTCTCGAAGTCGGCGGAAGGGAAGAGGCAATGCACACCATTGCCGCGGACATAGAGCATTATAAAGAAAAATTCTCAAAAAGAGGTTGACGCATATGTACGACTTATTGGTTATAGGCGGCGGCGTAGTCGGAGCGATGACGCTTCGCGAGGCGGCTAAATACAAGCTGAAGGCGATACTTCTCGAGGCAACCGACGACCTGTCGTCCGGAGCCTCCCGAGCCAACAGCGGAATAGTCCACGCAGGCTACGACGCGGTTCCGGGGACGCTTAAAGCCCGCTTTAACGTAGAGGGCAACAAGTGTTTCGAGAAGCTTTGCGAGGAGCTCGACACCCCCTACAGAAAGACGGGTTCTCTGGTTGCCGCGGGCGAGAACGGAATGGACGGCTTGAAGGAGCTTCTTAACCGCGCAAAGGCAAACGGAGTGGAAGCGGAAATCATCGGAAGAGACCGCATCTTGGAAATCGAGCCGAACATAGCCGACGGTATCAAATATGCACTTTGGGCTCCCGAAGCCGGTATTGCGTCACCCTATAAGCTGACTATTCACGCGGGAGACTGGGCGGTACTTAACGGCGCCGAAGTTAAACTCGAGGAGCCGGTTACCGCAATAGAAAAGATAGAAGGCGGCTTTAAGGTTATTACTCCTAAGGGCTGCTACGAGACTAAAACTATTGTCAACAGCGCGGGCGCAAACGCCGTAAAAATAAACGCCATGCTCGGCGAAAAGACTCCCGAGACGGAGTACAGACGCGGCGAGTATTACGTTCTCGATAAGACCGAGGGCGGCAACGTATCTACGGTCATATTCCCGCTCCCCGACGAGCGCGGCAAAGGTATTCTGGTTGCACCCACGGCAGACGGCAACGTTATCTACGGACCGACTTCGGTTCTCTCGGACGCGGAGGACACCTCCGTTCAGCTGTCCGGTCTTGCGGAGATAAGACAGGGCGTTTCCAAAACCTATAAATGCCCCAACTTCAGAAAGGCTATCAGGCTGTACGCCGGAGTGCGCGCGGCGGTCGGTAGCGATTTCGTTATCGAAGAGGGGGAGAATAAAGGATACTTTATGCTTCTCGGAATCTGCTCCCCCGGACTGACGGCAAGCCCCGCAATCGCAAAATACGTTATCGAGGAACTGGTTTCCGGATATATAAAGCTTGAGAAGAAGGAAGAGACGGTCGCTCTTGAAAAGCAGAAGAGAATTACCAAGATGACACGCGAAGAGCTCGACGCTTTGGCGAAGGTCGACAGCCGTTGGGCGCGCATTATCTGCCGTTGCGAGACGGTTTCCGAAATGGAGATTATAAACGCTATTCACAGCCCCGTCCCCGCAACCACCGTGGACGCAGTCAAACGCCGCGTTCGCGCAGGTATGGGCAGATGCCAGGGCGGTTTCTGCATGCCGTTCGTTATGAAGATTCTCGCAAGGGAGCTGAACCTGCCTTTAACCGCAATAAGAAAGAGCGGCGAGGGCACCAACATTTCTTTGGGAGCCGTAGAGGAGGTAACTTATGAATTTTAAGTTCGACGTGACGGTAATAGGCGGCGGTCCCGCAGGTATGGCGGCGGCGCTTGCAGCGTCAAAGGAAGGCGCTAAGGTCTGTATTCTCGAGAGAAGCACCGGACTCGGCGGCATCCTCGTACAGTGCATACACAACGGCTTCGGTCTCCACTATTTCAAAGAGGAGCTGACCGGTCCGGAATACGCCAAGCGCTTTGCCGAAAAGGTAGTTGCCGACGAAAATATAACCGTTATGCTGGAGGCTATGGTTATCTTCGTAACCGCCGATAAAAAGGTTACGGCAATCTCTCCGGAGCACGGTATTTTCACCGTCGAAAGCGGAGCGGTGGTTCTCGCAATGGGTTGCAGAGAACGCGCGGCAGGCGCGATTGCGCTTCCCGGAACGCGCCCTTCGGGAATCTATTCTGCGGGTTGTGCGCAAAGACTGGTCAATATCGAAGGTCAGCGCGTAGGCAACCGCGTAGTCATTGTAGGCAGCGGCGACATAGGTCTTATTATGGCTCGCCGTATGACCTTTGAAGGTGCAAAAGTTGAGTGCGTAGTGGAAATTATGCCGTACTCCTCGGGACTTAAAAGAAATATCGTTCAGTGTCTGGACGATTACGGAATTCCCCTTCATTTCGCAACGACGATTACCCGCGTAGTCGGAAAACGCAGAGTCGAGGGCGTATATATTGCTCCTCTCGGAAAGGACAACGCGCCCGATATTTCGCAGGAGAAATTCGTGCCGTGCGACACAATTCTTTTGTCGGTCGGCTTAATCCCCGAAAACGATTTGGTGTCCGATATAGGTCTTACCTTCGACAGAATAACGAGCGGTGCGACCGTCAACGAAATGCGCGAAACCAATATCTCGGGGATTTTCGCCGCGGGCAACACGCTGCACGTTCACGACCTCGTCGATAACGTTTCTGCCGAAGCGGAGATTGCAGGGCGTTACGCCGCGCTTCACGCTACGGGAAAAGCTCCCGTAAAGGGCAAGGCGAAATCGGTAAAGGGAATTAACGGCGTCCGTTATACCTTGCCGCAGACAATCGTCGGGAGCGAAGGTAAAGTCAAGATTTATTTCAGAACGGACAACATTTACAGACTTCCGAAGCTGACCGTAAAATCGGGAGACGACGTGGTTCTTCAGAGGAAATACGCCGTTCTTACGCCCGGAGAAATGGAATCCGTCGAAGTCGACGTTTCCAAACTCTGCGGCGACGTTACTCTTTCGCTGGAGGTATAACAGTGATGAAAAATTTGACTTGCATAATGTGTCCTATCGGATGTCAGATAACCGTAGACGTCAAGGCGGACGGCTCGATGACCGTTACCGGCAACACCTGTAAACGCGGCGAGGTTTACGCAAAGCAGGAGGTTACCTCCCCTCAGAGAGTTGTAACCGCGCTGTTTCCCTTATCGGGTGGCGGAGTGGTTCCCTGCAAAACCAAAGGGACGGTTCCGAAGGACAGAATATTCGACGTTTTAAAGGAAATTCAGGCGCATAAGGTTGCCGCTCCCGTGTCAATAGGACAGGTTCTTATCGATGACGTTCTGGGGCTCGGAGTGGAAATAGTCGCAACCTCCGACAGATAACATGCCGGAGGGCGATACACCGAAGAGAAAACGGGCGTTCAATTTCCGCCCCATGGTTTCGGCCGCTTTCGCCGTAACGGCGGGCGCGTTAAGCGGTGCGGCGTTTAATCTTACCGATATAACTCTT
>CAYXBO010000074.1:0-6260 GCA_964463195.1 uncultured Christensenellaceae bacterium
GAGAGGCGCTCGTCTTTTGAGATGGTGGACGAGCTCGAGAGCCTTGGTATCCAAATAAACGCTTACACCACCAAAAACACGACGGTTTTTTACACCGTATCCATCGACGAGCATGCCGACAAATGTGCGGACATGCTTTCCGACATTCTTTTCAACGCGACATTCGCCGAGAAGGACATAGAGAGCGAGAGGGGAGTGGTTCTCGAGGAAATCAAAATGTGCGAGGACGACCCCGAGGATTTAGTGGGGGAGCTTCTTTCCGAAGCTCATTTCGGCAACGCCCCGATAGCAAAACCCATTCTCGGCAACGAAAAGAGCCTCGCGACCTTCGACAAGGTTAAAATTCTGTCGTATATGGAAAGACGCTACACGGCGGACAATACCGTCGTAGTTATTGCGGGGAACGTAAAGAAAGAGGACGGAATAGCCCTCGCTTCCAAGTATTTCGACCGCTTCGGCAGCCGCTTGAAGGCAGTAGGAGAGCCGGTTAAGAGGACGGCTCCCGCGGGCGGCTTCCGTCAGGAGAACAAAAACATCAAACAGGCGAATATAAGCTTCGGCTTCAACGGTTGCTCTTTTATGTCGGAAGAGCAGACGGCACAGTCCTTTCTGAATATAATTTTCGGCTCGGCGATGTCCAGCCGCTTGTTTCAGGCGGTTCGCGAAAAGCTGGGGCTTGCCTATTCGGTATACAGCATGCCGCTCGACTATTCGGACGACGGCTATTTTACCGTGTATCTCGGGACCTCCGTTAAAAAAGCCAAAAAAGCCGTCGAGGCTGTCCGGGAGGAAATTCTCAAATTAAAACGCGACGGAATTACCGAAAAGGAGCTTTCGTCGGCAAGAGAGCAGCTTAAAGCGGCTTACGTTCTGGGTGCCGAATCCGCTTCCGCGGTTATGCGCCTGTACGGCAAGGCGGCTATTCTCAAAAACGCCGTTTACGACAGCGAGGAAAAGATAAAAGCCGTCAATAAGGTTACGGTAGAGGACGTAAAACGCGCGATTGACAACTGCTTCGATTTCGACAAGGCGTCCGCGGCATACGTAGGAAAAAAATTGGGATTTAATCCTCTTACGGTTTTGAGGGAGGGAAAATGAACGATAGGCTGGAAAAAATATTCGCAATGCAAAAGGCGCTCAACGACGAAATAAAAGAGACCCGCGGGCTTACCGGAATTTCCAAGAGCGATTGGATTCAGAAACAGATTCTCGCCCTAATCTCCGAGCTTTCCGAGGTTATGGACGAAGTCAATTTCAAATGGTGGAAAAACGAAAAGCCGATAAACGACGACAATCTTAAGGAGGAAATTGTGGACGTTTTTCACTTTTTCGTCAGCATGTGCTTAACGGCCGGGATGGACGCCGAAGAATTATTCCGCCGTTATATCGCAAAAAACGAAGAGAATTTCAAGCGTCAGCACGGGACTTCTGCAAAAGAGGGTTACGCTCTTAAGGATGCGAGCGCAAAAAAAGCGGACTGTTCGGGTGATTTAAAATGAAGGGAAACAATAAGCAAAACAAAGAAAAACTCATTTACGCGGTAGTCTTTGCGCTTATCGCGCTTTTGGTAATACTGCTTCTTATTCCGTCTACCAGAGTTTACCTCGTAGGCATTTTCGGATACGCCGCATTCGCGTACGTAATAGCGGCTTTTCTCATAACGCTTATGACTGCGTTCGGCAGAACCGTTACCGTATCCAAGAAAAACTTAGTGCTTTACGTGCTGCTGTTCGTGTCGTTTCTGACGACTATGCACGTTGCGTTTTCTCAGGAGCTCGTGGACGGCGGCTGGAATTCTTATATCCTCGGCGCGTTCAGCGCCGGCTCCACAGCTGGCGGATTTTTGCTTTCCGTTCTTACCTGCGTGGTGGTCGTCCCGATGGGGTATCTCGCGTCTCTTATCGTGTTTTTAATTCTTACGGCGGCGTTCGGGCTTATGGCTCTTTGGCCGCTTCTCGTTAAACGCGACCCCTCCGCTCCGAGAAAGCCCTTGCTACAGCTGAAGAAACCCGAGGAGAAAGAGGAAAATCTTCCGGAAGAGGCAGAACAGGACCGCCCGAGAATTTACGTCGGAGAGGTTACCGAGGCGGATACCATGCAGTACGAGCCGGTTTACGACAGCGAGAGACTGCGTGCCGATTATATCCCCGAGTCGCCCAAGGCGACGGCGGGCAGAATACTGTTCGATAACAAAGAGCCTGAGGAACGGGAAGATACTGACTACGTAATAAAAGACACCGAGCCGTACGAGCCGCCGGTTCGCGAGTTTTCGGAATACGAACGCACCTTTATAAACCGTAACAGGAATGACCTCTTCTACGATACGTCCGACCCTGATTTCAAGAAAAAGGCGTACTCAAGACTCTACGACGACATGCCGCAGTTCGGAGCAAGCGACGATTTCTCTCAGGCAATCGGCGCAAACCGCTACGAGGAAGAACGCGTAGAGGTCGAAGAAGCTCCCGCCTACAGACAGCCGGAATATACCGCTCCTGCTGAACCCGAAGTTATAGAAGTGGAACCCGAAACGGTTTACGGGGAGCCCGAGCCCGTCCGTCCCGCTCCGGAACAGGAGCCCGAGCCGGAGGAGGTTCACGTTTATATTCAGAAGCCGGTTATCAGACCCGAAGAGTCTTTGAAGATAAGCTTGGAGGAGAGCGAGAAAAAATTCGTCGAGCAGGCGGTTACCGCAAAACCGGAGCCAGCGGCTCCCGTAACGCCTCCGCAGTCGGCAGTCGTAAGACCGGAGCCTTCCCGTCCTGCCGTTCAGGAGGTTAAAAAGGTTCAGCCTGTCGTCAAGAAGGAAGAACCGCCGGTTCAGAAGGAAGAGCCCAAAAAGCCGAAGCGTCCCTATACCTTCCCGCCCATCGATTTACTGCCGAAAGGGGAGTACAGCGACCCCAACGATATAGACGACTACGGCGAGAAGAAGAACGTTATCAACCAGACGCTTTCATCGTTCGGTATCGCGGCTGAGGTTACCGGCGCGGTAAAGGGACCGTCGGTTACCCGCTACGAGCTGAAGCTTGAGGAGGGCGTTCTCGTCAAGAAAATCGAAAATATCGTCGATAACCTCGCGATGAGGCTTAAGGTTTCCAGCGTTCGCGTTCTCGCGCCTATCAAGGGTAAAGACGCGGTGGGCTTGGAAATTCCCAATAAGAAATGCACCCCCGTCATGCTCCGCGACATAATTAACAGTCAGGAATTCAACATGAGCAAGGGTAATTTGGTTTTCGGCGTGGGAAAAACCGTGGAAAATCAGAACTTCGTCGCAGACCTTGCCTCGGCTCCACATATGCTCGTCGCAGGTCAGACAGGTAGCGGAAAGAGCGTGTGCATAAACACCATTCTCGTAAGCTTCCTGTATAGATACGCTCCTGACGAATTGAAGCTCATTCTTATCGACCCGAAACAGGTCGAGCTCGCAAGCTACTGCAATCTGCCGCACATGCTCATTCCCCAAACTCTCGACAGCATACCTCAGGCTATAAACGCTTTGAAATGGCTGTGCGAGGAGATGGACAGGCGTTATAAGTTCATGAAAATGGTGGGGTGCAACAGAATTGACTATTACAACAAGAATCTGAGAAAGCCCGACGAGCCTAAGCTTCCTTATATCGTTCTCGTTATGGACGAAATGGCGGACTTCATGCTTCGCGCAAAGAACCAAATCGAGGAATCCATACAGCGTTTGGCATCCGTCGGACGCGCCGCGGGTATCCATCTGATACTTGCAACGCAAAGACCGTCCGCAGAGGTCATAACCGGTCTTATCAAGACCAACATTCCTACGTCGATTGCCTTTGCCGTCCGTTCGGGAATAGACAGTCAGGTTATACTCGGACCCGGCGAAGTGGACGCTAAGGACCTTCTCGGCAAGGGCGACATGCTCTTTAAATCCCAGTCGCTTACCGATAATCTCCGCTTGCAGTGCGCATTTATCGATTTACCCGAGGTTATTGCTGTAACGCAGTTTATCAAGGCGAACAACGATTGCGAATACGACGAAAGCATCGACAAGGTGATAAATCCGCCCCCGCCGCCGCCCGAAGAGACGATAAGAGAGGAGAAGGAACAGGCTCAGGAACTCGATTACGAGAGACTGTGCATCAAGGTATTGAAGACCTTCATTATGAGAAAGAAAGCCTCGGTTTCCCTCATTCAGCAGGTGCACGGCGTAGGGTTCAACAAGGCCTCGCGTATCTTCAACACGATAAGCGAGTGGGGCGTTATCTCCGAATACGACGGAAGTCAGAAGCCCCGTAGAGTGCTTATCGATATGGACGAATTCAACCGCGATTACGCACCGAGACTAGAGGACGGCGGAGAAGAAGATTGACGAAACTCTATCCCGTAACCTTGGGTTGCGATAAAAACAGAGTAGATACCGAAAGAATTCTTGCCGAAGCCGTTAAACACGGAGCAGAGCTTACGGACAACGTAGAGGAAGCGGATATTGCATTGGTCAATACCTGCGCCTTTATCGACAGTGCGAAGAAGGAGAGCATAGACGTAATCTTAGAGCTTGCGTCTTATAAGGAAAAAAACCTTAAATATCTCATCGTAACAGGTTGTTTTTCCGAGCGCTACGCCAAAGATATGCGGGAAATGTTTCCGGAGGTCGACGCGTTCTGCGGAATAAACGGCGCTCAGCACATCGGAGAAATTCTTGAAAGAATAGCGGACAGACCGGAGTTTTCGGGTGAAAAGCCTTTGCCGGATACCGTTGGAAGAATTCTTTCCACACCGCCGCACTACGCATATCTCAAGATAGCCGACGGATGCGACAACTGGTGCTCCTACTGCGCCATTCCGAGAATACGCGGAAGATACAGAAGCGTACCGTTCGAGAAGGTTTTGCAGGAGGCGGAGACCATTGCCGAAAATGGGGTTTCCGAGCTTATAGTAGTTGCTCAGGACACCACGGCTTACGGCAAAGACCTTTACGGCAAAGTGAGAACAGTCGAGCTTTTAAAGGCTCTGACGGAGCTTCCCTTTAAGAAGATAAGGCTTCTCTACGCCTATCCCGAGGGAGTGACCGACGAGCTGATAGACTTTATCGCGACCTCGCCGAAAATGGCAAAATACATAGATATGCCCATTCAGCACGTTTCGGACGGAATTCTGAAGGCAATGAGACGGCGCGTGACCGGCGCGGAGATAAAGGAAACTATAAGAAAGATAAGGGCGGCAAATCCGGATATTGCGATAAGAAGTTCTTTTATCGCAGGTTTTCCGGGGGAAACGGAAGAGGACTTCAACGAGCTTCTGGACTTTATAAAGGAAGGGAATATCGATTACGCGGGGTTCTTTGCATTCTCGAGAGAGGAGGGAACGCTCGCATACAAAATGCCCAATCAGATTACCGCGAAGGTTAAGAGAGAAAGGGTGCTTAAGCTGGAAAAGGCCGAAAGCGCGGTTATATCCGAAAGACACGACAGACTTTTAGGAAAGGTCGTTCCGGTAACCTACGAGGGGCTTGACGAGAAGAAAATGAGATTTTACGGAAGAATGGACGGACAGGCTCCCGAAGTGGACGGAAAGGTATACGTATCCTCTAAGGAAGTGCTTGAGGTCGGCAGAACCTATATGGTTCTCATCGAAAAAGGCGGGTTCTATCCGCAGGGGAAAACGGTATGAAGCTTGCGGAAACTTTGGTCGGAGAGCTGATAGCAAAAGGGCTTAAAATCGCCTTTGCCGAAAGCTGCACCGGAGGTATGCTCACCTCGTCCTTAGTGGATATTCCCGACGCGTCCAAGGTGCTTTACGAAGGAGTGGTTACCTATTCCAACGAAGCTAAGGCGGCACGACTCGGAGTTTCGGAAAAAACTCTCATAAAGTTCGGCGCAGTCTCCGGAGAGACCGCAGCGGAGATGGCGGAGGGGCTTCTTAAAAACGCAGATATAGGCGTTTCCACTACCGGCATCGCGGGACCTTCCGGCGGAACGCCCGAAAAGCCCGTCGGATTGGTTTATATCGCGGTGAGCGGGAAAAACGGAACCGTCGTAATAAAAAACAACTTCGGAGGCGACCGTAAATCGGTCAGAATTCAGACGAGAAACAAGGCGCTCAAAGCGGCGCTGGGCTATATACGAAGCTTAAAATAAGGAGAAAAGAAATGGAAGAAAAGAAAATCGACAATCTCGCCGATAAAATGAAAGCATTGGAGCTTGCCATTGCAGGCATCGAAAAGAAATCCGGAAAAGGTTCTATCATGCTTCTCGGAAGCGACGCCAAAGTCAACGTAGACGTCATTCCTA
>CAYXBO010000075.1:0-6259 GCA_964463195.1 uncultured Christensenellaceae bacterium
ACCCCTCTAAGGGGTAATTATGAGTAAGGGGTGCGGGGAAAGAGGTTCCCCGCGTTTAATTAAAATATCCATTTTACCCGTCCGCGCATGTTCGCAAGTTTGCGCGGACTCCCTATATCCTCAAGAAGCGAGTGGGGGTTCGCCCCTGCCTCGCAATCAGGGGCGACAGGCTTTTTTGCGTACTTTTTTGTCCTGCCACAAAAAAGTACACTTAATTGGCAATTTCACGTCGCGTAGCGACATTTCATTGTTCCGGCGGGCTAAACTATGCTAAAATAATCTCATGGTTTGCACGTTATGCCCGCGGAACTGCGGAGTGGACAGAGATAAAGAATTAGGAGTATGCCGCAGCGGTTATAATATGCGCGTTGCAAAAACCATGCTCCATTTTTGGGAGGAACCGCCGATTTCCGGTACTCGCGGAAGCGGAGCGGTGTTCTTTGCGGGGTGCGCCTTAAGGTGCTGCTACTGTCAGAATTTCCCGATATCGCAGGGAGATAATGCGGGGAAGGTTACCTCTCCCGCGGAGCTTGCGGACGTATTCAGAGGGTTGGTAGACCAAGGCGCGCACAATATAAATCTGGTGACGCCCACGCATTTTACCGACGGCATTCTGAAGGCTCTCGATATTTACAGACCACCGGTTCCCGTCGTATGGAACACTTCCTCATATGAAACGGCGGAAACCGTTGAGAGGCTCAAGGACTACGTAGACGTTTATTTAGCCGATATCAAATACTTTTCGCGTGAGCTTTCGGCGGCTTATTCCGCTGCTCCCGATTATTTCGAGAGGGCGGCGGAAGCCGTTCTTCGGATGAGAAAAAACAAACCGCGCGACGTTTTTGACGAAAACGGGTTAATGAAAGAGGGTCTCATTATCCGCCACCTCGTCCTTCCCGATGCAAGAGAGGACAGTAAAAGGATTTTCGGTTTTATCGCAGAGAACCTCGGGACCGCCACCGTCGTCAGCCTCATGAACCAGTATACTCCGTGTTACAAGGCGGAAGCCCATCCTATACTTAAAAACCGCGTTAAACCGCTGGAATACAAGAGCGTGGTCGCACACGTTGCGGCTCTCGGGTTTGAGAACGGTTATATTCAGGACGCGGACAGCCAGACTTTAGATTATACTCCCGACTTTTCTTTAAATTCCTAACCGAAAAGTATTTATTTACACGCTACGAATATTGTGTTACAATATCTAGCGTACTTACGTACTTACATACTTACACCAAGTGGAGCGTGAAATGGGAATTTTTGATTTCTTGTTCAAAAGAGAAAAGAATAAGCATATTAAGAAGCTGTCGGAGATTGCCGACCGTATCGAGGCTCTCGAAGAGAAGTATTCGGTTATGGATAACGACGAGCTTCGTTCTCAGACCGAGGTTCTCCGTAAAAGATACGCCGATAAGGAAACTCTTGACGAGCTTTTGCCGGACGCGTTCGCGGTTGTTCGGGAAGCGTCGAAGCGCGTTCTCAATATGAGACACTTCAAGGTGCAGCTGATAGGCGGTATCGTTCTCCATCAGGGAAGAATTGCCGAGATGCGCACGGGTGAAGGTAAAACCTTAGTCGCAACGCTTCCCGCGTACCTTAACGCCATTGCCGGCGAGGGCGTTCACGTGGTAACCGTCAACGATTACCTCGCAAAGCGCGACGCGGAGTGGATGGGTAAAGTATTCCGTTTTCTCGGAATGACCGTCGGCGTGATAACTCACGACATGAGCCTTGAGGACAGGAAGAAGGCATACGCCGCGGATATTACCTACTGCACCAATAACGAGCTCGGTTTCGATTACCTTAAAGACAACATGGTGCAGGAAAAGTCGAAAAAGGTTCAGCGCGGCTTGAACTACGTCATAATCGACGAAATCGACTCCATTTTAATAGACGAGGCGAGAACGCCGCTTATAATTTCCGGAGCGACAAACGACAATAGCGAGTTATACAAGTCCGTCGCGCGTTTCGTCAGAACCCTCGACGAGGACGACTACGACCTGGACATTAAGGATAAGCAGATTTACCTGAACGACAGCGGCGTGGAAAAAGCCGAACGCTATTTCCGTATAGACAATTTGGGCGATATGGAAAACGCCGACCTCAACAACAAAATCCACAGCGGTCTGAGAGCTCAGGTCATCATGCACCGCGACCAGGATTATATCGTCGAAAACGGCGAAATCGTCATAGTCGACGAGTTTACCGGTCGTAAAATGGCGGGGCGCCGCTACAGCGAAGGGCTTCACCAGAGTATCGAAGCGAAAGAGGGCGTTCAGGTCCGTAACGAAAACAGAACCGTTGCGACGATTACCTTCCAGAATCTCTTCCGCCTCTATAAAAAAATGTCCGGTATGACCGGTACCGCAATGACCGAGGAAGCGGAGTTTAAGGGGATTTACAGTCTGGACGTCGTGGAAATCCCCACCAACGCACCCATGATAAGAGTGGACGAGCCCGATAAAATTTTCACCTCCTTAGACGCCAAATACGACGCGATAGTCGACGAGGTTAAGAAGCTTCACGAGAAAGGACAGCCCGTTCTCGTCGGCACGGTGGACGTGGACGTCAGCGAGGTTATTTCCCGCCGTCTCGCGAAAATCGGACTGAAGCACAACGTTCTCAACGCAAAGAACAACGAAAACGAAGCCGCGATAATCGCGCAGGCCGGTAAGGTCGGAGCCGTTACCATAGCCACCAACATGGCCGGACGCGGTACGGATATCCTGCTTGGAGGCAACCCCGAGTTCGCCGTAAAAGAGCAAATGAGAAGGGAAGGCTTTACCGACGACCTTATAGAAACCGCTTCGGCGCATAACGCGCTTTCCGACGAGGAGGAAATTGCCGCAAGGAAAAGGTTTGAAGACCTTCTCGCCGAATATAAAAATGGTACCGACGCCGAAAAGGAACAGGTCGTCGCTCTCGGCGGTTTACGCGTCATCGGCAGTGCAAGACACGAGTCCCGCCGTATAGACAACCAGCTTCGCGGTCGTAGCGGTCGTCAGGGCGACCCCGGCTCCAGCTGCTTCTATCTGTCCTTCGAGGACGACCTTCTGAAGAGGTTCGGCGGAGACAGACTGAAAACTATTGCCGAAACTCTCCTCGGCGGTACGAACGACGTGGTTCTTCAGGCTCCGATTATCGGAAAACAAATCGAAAACGCTCAAATCCGTTGCGAAGAATCCAATTATCAGCGCCGCCGTTACGTTCTGAACTACGACGACGTTATGAACGCCCAGAGAGAAATTATCTACGACCAGCGCGACCGAGTTATGGAAGATGCGGACGTTCACGACCAGATTCTCGGTTTCTTCGACGACGCAACCGACGCTTTGATGACCGGATACGAGGATTTCTCCCAATACGAGGAGAGCGAGGAGCTCATTCAGGAGTTCAACCAGCGCCTGAGACACGTCATATTCCGCCCCGACCGCGAGGACGACATAATAACCGAGGAGCTCTGCGTGGAAAAAACTCCTCAGCAGATTCGCGATTATATAGCCACCCGCGCGAAAGCGGAATTTGAAGAGAAATGCCGTTTTGCCGAGGAGCACGGCTTCAATTATAAGCAGGCCGAACGTATCGTTCTCTTAAACTGCGTCGACCAGCACTGGGTGGCGCATATCGACGCTATGGACGTTTTAAAACGCGGAATAGGACTGCGGGGTCTCGGGCATAAGGACCCGGTAATAGAGTACCGCCGCGAAGGCTCTATCATGTTTGACGAAATGATAGAGTCAATTAAGACTTCCGCCGTTCAGTACCTCGTCCGCTGGGACGTCGAACGCGACGTCGAACGCCGCGACGCTTACCGCGCCAATCAGCTCCGTAAGTCTGCGGGTCCCGCAAAAAGCGCCAAAGCGACCACCGAGGGCGGCAGAAAAGTCGGCAGAAACGACCCCTGCCCCTGCGGTAGCGGTAAAAAGTATAAGAACTGCTGCGGGAAGTGAGTGTTCTTTTTTCTGCGAAGAAAAAAGAACCAAAAAAGACGCTGTAACGCCGCGAACACGCGATTTCATCGCTTTCGTTCGCGGCTTTTGTTTTTTGTTGATTGCTTGTTTATCCGAACCGTCATTGCGCGGAGCGTAGCGACAAAGCAATCCAGTCCCGCATAGCTCTGCCCGCTGCGTTTTTTGGTTGCGTTAAAACAATATGACAAAAGCTATTGCCATATAGTTCAAAATAAAATACAATAAATTTAACAGGGTGCGAAAATGAAAAAGTATTTAAGATTTACAATTTTTATTCTGCTTTTAGTCTGCACGGTTTCTTTGTGCGGTTGTATTTTTTTTCGCCCAAAGCCGAAAACAAGTGGAATATTCAAATATCATACTATTTTGGACGAATGTTCTTTAGTTGGAATAAACGGGAATAACAATACATTAGAAGCTATTGAAATTCCGGACTATATTAACGGTTATAAAGTTACAAGCGTATTCACAGGGGATACTAACGTCAATTATATTGAACACGATTATGTAAAAAGAATTTATATAGGGACTACGGTTGAAACCATATCGGCTTATAACGGATATAGTTTGTTTGAGTGTAAAAACTTGGAAAGAATAGTGATAAACAATATTGATATGCCTACTATGATGTTTGGGTTTAATACTGTCGCAGAACAATGCGTTGTTGCGGTATCTCAAGAATGTCTAGAGAAAGATATGTGTTTGTGGGACAGTCCGGGTTTTAGTTTTATCAGATGGTCAAAGCAGTACAGAATGGTTATTGCGAATATAGAATATCATTACAATTTTGACGGTTCCGAGAACGGCGATTTATACAAAATAGATTATTTAAGGAGTGAGGATGAAGCTCCGTATAAATTTGCCGACCCAGTCAGAGAAGGATATACGTTTGGATGGTGGTATACGGATGAGGAATGTACCCGAATATGGGATAACTCGGTAAAGTGCATTTTTGACGAGCCAATTCAAACAAAAGTATATCGCGATAATGAAAATGAAGAAATGGAATTAGTAACTAACAAATTAGTGCTATATGCAAAATGGATAGAAAATTAAATTTGGAAAAGAACAACGGTTTGACGAAACCGACTTTTATGTTCTATACTTTATAAGATTAAATAGCTTAGCTCCGCTGATTGCAATGCCGAAGCGGACGTGAAAACCGAAAAACAAATACAACAAGCCGCAAACTTGAGCGATAAAATCGCGTGTTTGCGGCGTTAGTCGGCTTTTTGGTACTTTTTCGCCGCCGAAAAAGTACAATAACCAACACGGAGAAAGATATGCTCGATTCTTATCAGCTCAACTTAAAAATCGCCGAGATGCGGCAGGGCGTGGACACGGTAAAAGGCGCTTTAAAAAGCGAGGAAAAGCGTGCGCGCTTAAAAGTTATAGAGGAAATGCAGCACGAAGAAAGTTTCTGGCTGGATATCGAAAAAGCCAACGCGCTCAACAAAGAGGCGAGCATGCTTTCCAAAAAGCTGTCGCAGATTGACACGCTCGACAAAGCGGTCGAGGGGCTTCCGGAGCTCATTGAAATGGCAAAGGAATTAGGCGGCGAGGACGAAGAACAAGAGGTTCTCGAAGAGTTCCGCAAGACGGAAGAAAAGCTGGAAACGCTGTCACTCGAGGCGTTGCTTCGCGGAAAATACGACGCGTGCGACGCTATAATGACCCTTCACGCAGGGGCGGGCGGAACCGAAGCGCAGGACTGGACGGAAATGCTTTACCGCATGTATACGCGTTATGCGGAAATCAAGGGCTACGGAATTAAGGTTCTCGACATTCTGGAAGGGGATGAAGCGGGACTTAAAAGCGTTACCTTCGAGCTGTCCGGCGAAAACATTTACGGTTATATGAAAGCCGAAAAGGGCGTGCACCGTCTCGTTCGCATATCGCCGTTCGACGCAAACAAACGCCGTCACACCTCGTTTGCATCCGTTGAGGTTATGCCGGTTATCGAAAACGACGACGAAATAGAAATAAACACCGAAGACCTCCGCATCGACACTTACCGAAGCGGCGGAAAAGGCGGGCAGAACGTCAACAAAGTGGAATCCGCTATCCGCATAACCCACCTTCCGACCGGAATAGTCGTTCAGTGTCAGAACGAGCGCAGTCAGCTTCAGAACAAGGCAATGGCAATGTCGATGCTGAAATCCAAGCTCATTGAACTTAGGGAAAGAGAACGTGAGGAGCGCGATTCCGAAATAAAGGGAAGCATCAAAAAAATCGAATGGGGCAGTCAGATAAGAAGCTACGTTTTCTGCCCCTATACCCTGGTTAAAGAC
>CAYXBO010000076.1:0-6199 GCA_964463195.1 uncultured Christensenellaceae bacterium
ACCCCAACCTCTTCGCCTATCACCCGCCGGCATTCTTCCAGATTGACGGAAACCTGGGTTTCGTGGGAGCCGTCAACGCCATGCTCTTCTACGTGGAAAACGGCGTTACAGAGTTCTTACCCGCGCTGCCTCCCGAATGGAAGGACGGCGAGGTCACCGGACAGATTATAAACGGCACGTCCGTTTCGATAAAATGGAAGGACGGCAAGGTTTGCTACGCCAAGGCTTCAGATAAGATAAAGGTTCTCGATAGGAGCTTAGCTGAAGGAGCCGTTCTGGAAAACGTGGAGACGGTTTCCGAAATCTGAATGATTTAACCGCATTTATACAGTCAATTCGGTTGAAATCTTCAGGTTTTCGGTGTAGAATATTTACCATAGACAATAAAACAGGAGAATAGCTTATGAAAAAGTTCTTTCAAGAGTTCAAGGCGTTCATAACGCGCGGCAACGTTATCGATATGGCGGTCGGCGTTATCGTCGGCGGAGCGTTCACGGCAATCGTTACCGCGTTCACCAACCACATATTCCAGCCCCTCGTCAACTGGGCGCTGTCGGGTGCCGCGGACGGCGGTCTCGAGAAAGCCGTTACCATGTTAAAGCCCTCTTACGACGAAGTGACCGGCGCTCTCGATATGGCGGCTTCGATTTACATCGACTGGGGCGCAGTCATTACGGCAATCCTCAACTTCTTCATCATTGCCTTTATACTCTTCTCGGTCGTAAAAGCCATCAACGTTATGCACGGCGTGACGGAGCCCAAATGCTTCGGTTACACGAGAAAGGAATACAGACAGATGCGTAAGGAAGGCAAAACCCGTGAGGAAATCGCCGCAATGGGAGCCGAGCGCGACAAGGAAGCGGCGGAAGCAAAAGCCGCAGCGGAGGCAGAAGCTCAGAAGCACACCACCGAGGCTTTGCTCGAAGACATAAAAGCTCTTCTCGAGAAACAGATTTCCGACAAAGCGGACAATTAAGCTTCCGTTCTTAAATAAACTGTAACTGTCGGCGGCGTAACGTTGTTGCGCCGCCTTTATGCAAATATCTTATCGGTAATATGGAAAATACTCAAGAAATCAACAAAACGGCACTGCAATCCGATAAAATGCGCTCGAGAAGCGTCGGGAAGCTCCTTCTCGGAATGTCCCTTCCCGCAATTATTTCGATGCTCGTACAGTCGCTTTACAACATAGTGGACTCACTGTTCGTCGCGCAAATGCCCTCTTCCGTACTCTCCCCGAACTATGCGGGAATAAATATCGGCGAGGACTCCTTTAACGCGATATCGGTAGTCTTTCCGATGACCATGCTCGTCGTGTCAATCGGAATAGGAATCGGAGTCGGCGCAAACGCATATATTGCAAGAAAGCTCGGTGAAGGCAACCGCGACAGCGCAAATCAGGCGGCGAAAACGGCTATCGTTATGGACGTTGCCATTTGGCTCGTCATGCTCATTCTGGCGTTTACGGTATCCGACCCGTTCGTCAGAGCGTTCGTCAACTCGGAAAACGCGACGGACGTGGAATACGTTATCGAACAGGCACGGCTGTATCTGACGATATACATGGCGGGCAGCCTCGGTTCCATAATAGAAATAACCTGTAGCCGCATTCTGCAGTCTACGGGCAACATGAAGGTTCCGATGTGCAGCCAGCTTATCGGAGCAATTACGAATATAATTCTGGACGCCGTATTCATATTGGGCTTTAAGTGGGGAGTTCTGGGAGCCGTTCTCGCAACCGTAATCGGTCAGTGGCTTGCGGCTATTTTCGTAATCTGCGTGTTTATTTTCAAGAAACAGGACGTCAGCCTGTCCCTTAAAGGCTACAAGCCCAAAAAGGAATACTTCGCGCGTATTCTTCAGGTGGGACTGCCGACCTTCGTAATGAACGCCATGGGCGCGTTTATAACTATCATCATGAACCTTATCCTCCGAAGCTACGCAAACGGAATTTACGTTCTTTCGGCTTATTTCAAAGTTCAGTCCTTCATATTTATGCCGGTGTTCGGTCTTATGCAGGGGACGATGCCCATTTTAAGCTACAACTACGGCGCAAACCAGAAGAAACGCTTCAACGACACCTTCAAGCTGTCGCTTTTGATTTCCGTTTCCATAATGGTTTTGGGATTTATACTCTTCCAGTCTATCCCAAACTACATCATGCGGATTTTCACAAACAGTCCCGACAAAATCGCGGACGGCGCGTATGCGTTCCGCATCATAAGCATTTCCTTTTTGCCGGCGGCGTTTTCCGTGCTCATAATAAATATGCTGCAAAGTATAAACAAACCGCTTTCCAGTCTTCTCATGAGCCTGTCGCGCCAGCTTCTGTTCCTCGTACCCGCGGCGTTTTTACTTAACTATCTGTGGCAGCTCAAGGGAATTTGGTTCTGCTACCCCTTCGCCGAAGTAGTAGCCGTTCTGCTGTTCCTGTTCGTCGCGATAAGAGATTACAAAAAACAGTTCGAGCGCAAGCAGAAGCAGTACGACGAAGGCGCGTTTGAAACGCCGACTGCGGAAACTGCGGGCGACTTGACGGAAGCCGCGGTGCAATCGGAAAATCCGGAAACCGAAACGGAATTAGCGTACGCCGGGACTGTTCCCGAAACAGACGGCAATAATAACAAAAAAGACACTATAGAATAAAGGAGATTAAAAAATGAGCGACTGCAATCACGACTGCTCCAACTGCGCGTCGAAGTGCGACAGCGCGGCACCAATGAAAGAGGCGACGCACGAGGGCTCCCGCGTCAAAAAGGTTATCGCCGTAATGAGCGGCAAAGGCGGAGTCGGCAAGTCTCTGATAACCGGCTTACTTGCCTCCGCAATGAATAAGAAAGGCTTCAGTACGGCAGTTCTCGACGCGGATATAACCGGACCTTCGGTCCCGCAGATGTTCGGAATACACGGAAACGTAGAAGGCGACGGGACGGGAATTTACCCGATATCCTCGGAAAAAGGCGTCAAAGTCATTTCCTCCAACCTTCTCCTTGCCAACGAAAGAGACCCTATCGTATGGCGCGGCGCGCTCATTTCCGGTATGGTCAAGCAGTTCTGGACGGACGTAATCTGGGGCGACGTGGACTATATGTTCGTGGACTGCCCTCCCGGAACGGGCGACGTGCCGCTGACGGTATTCCAATCCGTTAAAGTGGACGGTATAATCGTCGTAACCAGCCCGCAGGAGCTCGTCTCCATGATAGTTGCAAAAGCCGTCAGAATGGCGGAAATGATGAAGGTTCCGATACTCGGAGTGGTTGAGAACATGAGCTACGTCGTATGCCCCTGCTGCGGAAAGGAAATCGACGTTTTCGGCAACGCCAAGGTTGACGAGGTTGCAACCGACTACCATCTGAAGGTTCTCGGAAGAATGCCCATCGACCCGTCCTTTGCCGCCGCCTGCGACGCGGGTAAAATCGAAGACCTAACAGTTCCCTTCTTAGAGCCCGCCGTTTCTGAAATTTCCCGTTTGTAATTTGTAAAAACGATGAAAAAACAGCCGCAATTTGCAGCTGTTTTTATTTTAACAGATGTTTCTATAAACCGCTCTACTCTATTTCGTCGGTATTCTCTTGTTTTGCGGCTTTTCTGTTGTTTCTCCACTTTCTGAACGCGACCGCCAAGGCGATTGCCACAAACGCCGCAAGAGTGGTTATGAGCCCTATTTCGAGGTCTGTAAGCTGGAACACCTCGTTTTCTTCGATAAAGAACATTTTACCGTCGTTATCGAAGCAGATATACTCACCGTAAACCGTGGACGTGATTTTCTGAGCTTCGCCGCCCGACAAGGTATAGACGGAATATTCGCCGTCCTCGGTGGGCTTTCTGAACTTGACGGTGTATTCCGACACCGTTATCTCTTTACCGTTAAGAGTAAACTTAACGCTGTAATAATCGCCCATCCTGACCAGCTCAACCTCGGTATCGTTATGGAAAAGTCCCTCGACCAAAATCAGCCCGTCGGCGGTTCCTACCGTGGTTTTAGCCTCGCTGTATTCGGCGTAAACAACGGTGTTTCCGTTGATTTCGGCGGTATTTTTCAAGGTAACGAAATAGATTTTATCACTTCCGCTATATATCCACTGTCCGTCCGTCTCGGTTGCAAATCTGAGCTCGGGGGCTGCGACCGTCGAACCGGTTTCCGCTCTCACCGTGTAAATCGCCGTGAAGTTTTCAAGCAGATATTCGCCGTCGTCGTCCGTCAGGTCTCCGTTATCCTTATTCCATTCCATAAACATTACGGTATAGGTGAGCTTCGCAACCTCGGTCATTGCGCCCGAGAGGTTGTCGGAATATTTAGCGAACAGCTCGGCTTCGTTGTCAATTTCGTCCAGCTCCTGAACCTCCTGCATGTAGGTCAGCACGGGGAAGCTGTTCTTCCCGCCACCCTGCCAGTATTCGTGATTGAACCCGATATTGAGGTAAGGCGAAAGGCTGCCTTCCGAAAGGAGCTTATCGACGGATATTTGCGTTGCGGCGTAATTGTATTTCTCGCCGTACTCCGTGCCGCCTATTCCGCCGAGGTCGCAGGTGCAGTAGTTGTAGGCGAACCCGTCCGCAAAACTGTCTAAGGACTTATTGTAGCTTTCCGCAAAGCCCGCGACGCAGCCTACGTTACGGTTATCGCCGTTTTTCACAACGAGGGCGTTGACGTAACAGCTGTTGATACGGTTTTTGATATACCCCGCAATTCCGCCCAAATAATCGTCGCCGGAGATTGTGGCGTTGGTGGAACAGTTTTCGACGACCAACGCATAACCCGCTATGCCGCCTACGTAATTGGCTGACGCTCCGCCTGCGGCGAGGGTTCCGGAAGAGAAGCTGCCTGTTACGGTTATCTGCTCGCCGTGGGCGACAATCCCTCCGAGGTAGCCGCCGCCGACGGTGGTTACGTTCCCGACGGACAGCGAGTTTCTAACGGTAATATTCTGATAATCGCAGTTACCCATTACGCCACCGGCGTAGTTGTCGGCTAAAACGTCTCCGAAATTCTGAAGGTACGCAAGTCCGTGTCTCGCGCCGTTTACTACCTCGGTGGAGTCTCCCGTGGAGAAATACTTATTTACGATTGCTTCGTAGGACAAGCCGCCGAAGAGGTCGTTGCTGTCGTTCTGGCTCTGCGTAACGTTGCCGTAGCCGCCGATAATTCCGCCTACGTATTTTCTGCCGAGAACCTTTCCGCGGTTGACGACGAAATAATTCTCGCCCGTGCAGAACCCTGCCACACCGCCTACGTAGGTTGCGTATGACGCTTCGCCTATTTCGGCTTTATTTTCGGAATCCGCTATTTTACCCGCCGACAGTCCGGCAATTCCGCCGATATTCGTAAGATTGGAACGGGAATTTGCGGTATACGGTCTTACGATACCCTCGTTTACGCACGCAGTAATTTCACCCGTGTTAAATCCGGCAATTCCGCCTGCGTTGGAGCGCCCCACGACGGTTGCGGTACTCAGGCACCCGTCGATGACCGCCGTCTGCTGAACGCTGTTTGAGTCGATGCTGGACGCGTTTTCGTCCACGGTGCTGATACCGTTGTACGCCGCAATTCCGCCTACGTAGTTGTCGCCGAGAACGCTTCCGCTGACGTTTACTTTAAGAACCTTGCCGTAGTTTCTCGCGATAAAGCCGCAATATTCTGCGTTTTTGCCGTCGATTCTTATGTTTTCCACCGTCAGGCGTTCGATGCTCGCCTTTCTCGTAACCAGCTCGAACACCGAGAGGCTGTCGCCGTCGCCCGAAAGAGTAATGTTTTTAAGGCTGTGGTATCCGCCGTAGAATTTTCCGCTGAAGGTCTTCACCGGCTTTAAAGCCACTCCGCCGAAGTCGATATCGTTCATCAGGTAAACCGAAAGATTTACCGAATAATCAGCGGATTTGGTGCATTTTTCGGCAAACGCCAGAAACTCGTCCGCAGTGGAAATTTCCAATTCCTCCCCTTCCGTCGCCTCGTCTATGAGAGTGTAGCGGTAACGGCGGGTCTGGCTGTAAATATGCTCGTCGGAGAACAGTATTTTGTATTTTCCGGCAGTATTGAGAGATATATAATCCGTGCCGTTTTTGTATTTATCCGTGCCGTTAGTTATGTAGAAATCGACGGTTTTGCCCTTTACGTCCTTGGAATCGACGGTCATATACAGCTGATACTGTTTGTAATCGGCGTTATAGTCGTCGTCTCCCTCCTCGACTTCGGTAAAGG